>JAZBOO010000236.1:0-2362 GCA_036351155.1 Candidatus Krumholzibacteriia bacterium
ATCGCGTGCTGATCAGCCGCATGGCCAACCCGGTGCGTGGGCGTGAAACCCGCATCGTCGAAAGCATTTTCGATTTTCATCCCCTGTTCAATGCCCGGACGGTCAACCCGGCCCGGCTGGGGGGTGGCGGGGGGCAGGTCACCATCGAAGGTGGCGATGTGCTGGTGGCGGCCGAAGATATCCTGGTGGTCGGCATCGGCCAGCGGACCTCCTGCCGGGCGGTGGATTTTCTCATCGACCGGGTCAAGGATCTGGGCATTTGCCAGCATATCGTGGTGCAGTCCCTGCCCGAAAGCCCCGAGTCGTTCATCCACCTGGACATGGTCTTCACCCTGCTGGACCGGGATTCCTGCATGGTGTACGAGCCGGTGATCCTGCAGACCCATCACTTCGACACGGTGCACATCCACATCGACCAGGGGCAGGTGGTCAGCATCCGGGAAGAGGACAACCTGCTGGCGGCCCTGGGCAAGCTGGGCATGGAGTTGACGCCGGTCTTCTGCGGAGGGCGGGGCGACCGCTGGACCCAGGAGCGGGAACAATGGCACAGCGGGGCCAATTTTTTCTCGCTGGGGCCGGGCCAGGTGATCGGGTACGGCCGCAACACCAGCACCATCGAAGAGCTGGCCACGGCCGGTTATGCGGTGATTCCTGCCGCCGAGGTCATGGCCGATCAGGTGGATCTCGACTCGGTGGGCAAATGTGTGGTGACCATCGACGGTTCCGAGCTGGCCCGTGGCGGTGGTGGGTGCCGTTGCATGACCATGCCCCTGGGGCGGGACCCGGTCTGACTCACTCCACGGGCACGGGCGATTTTCCCGCCCAGCGATGGATGGCGGCGAACAGAACCTCGGCCTTGATGGGTTTGGACACGTAGTCATCCATGCCGGCCTCCAGGCAACGCTGGCGATCCCCCTCCATGGCATTGGCTGTCATGGCGATGATGGGGACCCGGGTTTGGCCTGCTTCGCTGGCGCGGATGGCGCCGGTGGCCTCGTAACCATCCATCTCCGGCATCATGCAATCCATCAGCACCAGGTCCCAGGTGTGATCCCGGCACATCTGAACCGCCTGGCGTCCGTTGACCGCCTCGGTGGCTTTTTGGTCCAGTTTTTTCAGAAGTCCCTGGGCCACCTTCCGGTTGACCAGATTGTCATCCACCAGAAGAATCCTCAGCTCGCTGGGTGGAGAGGACTGGTCAGCGGGGGGCGAGGGCTCGGTTTTTTGAGTCACGGTGGGCTCCTTGCCCGGATGGAGATGATCGTCCAGGAGGGTCCGGAAGCGGACCGGGGCATCGATGACCACGATGGCCCGAGGGTTGACGGCTCCGCTGGTAATCCAGGAGTCCCGCAAGGTTCTGGCCGACGCGTCATTGGCCTTCAGATCCTGGATCAGCACCAGGTCCCATCCGGTTTCTGGAGGAATCAGGGCCTGGGCCTCCTCTCTTGTGCACACCTTTTCCACGGCCATGCCCAATGTGCGGCAGTGCGCGCTCAGGGCTTCCTGGGCTCCGCTCTCCGTGCTCCAGATCAAGGCCCGCTTGCCTTGCCACCTGTCCAGAGCTCCTTGCTGGGCCAGCCGCCAGAATGGGGAGTGATCCTGCAGGGCCGGGGCTGTGGGCATGGCGGTGGTGAAGCGGAAAGTGGATCCCTCACCGGGTGTGCTTTCGGCCGCGATTTCCCCGTGCATCAGGGCAACAATCCGCCGGGAGATGGTCAAGCCCAGACCTGTGCCCCCGTACTTGCGGGTCGTGGTGCTGTCCGACTGGGAGAAGGGTTCGAACAGCTTGGCGATGTCCGTCTGCTGGATGCCGATGCCGGTGTCCACGATTTCGAACTGCAGATGATCACCTTCGAGGGTTGATTCGTGGCACTGGACCCTGATGAGCACCGACCCCTTCTCGGTGAACTTCAGAGCGTTGCCCACCAGATTGATCAGGACCTGACGCAGGCGGGTGGGGTCCCCCATGGTCACCAGCGGCACCGAGGGGTCCACCACACCTTCGAGCTGCAAGCCCTTGCCTCCGGCCTGGACCGACAGCATGTCCAGGACCTCGTCCACCACCTGGCGCACCGAGTGGGGGATGACTTCGAGATCCATGCGGCCTGCTTCGATTTTCGAGTAGTCCAGAATGTCATTCAGCAGACTCAGCAGCGACTCCGCCGAGGATCCGACCACCTGGGCCAGATAAAGTTGTTCCTGGTCCAGGTCGGTGTCCATCAGGAGGCCGTTCATGCCGATGATGCCGTTCATGGGCGTCCGGATTTCGTGGCTCATGGTGGCCAGGAACTGACTCTTGGCCGCATTGGCCGCCTCGGCCGCCTGGGCCATTTCGTTGGCCTGGGCCGCGGTGATCTCCAGC
>JAZBOO010000237.1:0-5038 GCA_036351155.1 Candidatus Krumholzibacteriia bacterium
CGACGGCAAATTTTCGGCAAAAATGGTGGCCAGGGCCTCGTCCACCTCGTAGCGCGAGGACCTGGACTTGACGGCCGTGTAGTTGGTCTGGATCTCCAAGGTCAGATGATCGTCCAGGTGGAACGCCATTTCCAGGCCGGCCCAGCTGGACCCGCGGTGGTAGTAGCCCTCGTTCTCCTCCAGGGATTCTGGACCCAGACCAAAGTACTCCATCTGGGGCATGGCTCGGGTTCCCGCGCCCACCTGCAGTTCGGTCCGGGGAGTCAGGTGGAACAGGCCCCCGCCGGAGATCTTCTTGTCCCGCCGGGTGGAACGCCAGGCCTCCACGTAAACCCGGTTGCCCGGCCCCCACAGGTCGAAACGATTCAAGTTGAGGCCGTAAGTGGTGCCTTCCTGGCCCGACATGCCGAACTCGGGCATCAGATAGAGATCGCCCGGCAGGCGCAGTCCCATGTGCTCGGCGGGAGGCAGATCGAAGAAGCCGAAGCGATCGGCCGCGGCGATGGATTGGTGCACACCGAAATCGACCAGGCGAAAGGGCAGCCCCACCACGAAATAGGGCACGTTGATGACCTTTTCCCAGCCGGGCGTGGGTGTGCGCTGCAGACGAACGGAGGTGACGGGTGAGCGCGCGGGAATGCCGCCCCAGCGGTCTTCCCGGACCACACGGGAAACACTCCCCTGGTTCAACGAGTCCAGGGAATCAGCCCGGGCGGTTTCCTGACCCCAGGCCGGAACGGCGATGACCAGCCCCGTCAGCAACAGAAGAAGAAGGCGGAAGCAGGGCATCAACTCTTGATCCTCCGGGCCCCTCGGTACTTTTGCTTCCACCAGCCATTGTGCAGGCTGTCGGTGCGCACCGGCATACCCTTGCGCGGGGCGTGGATGAACTTGGCGTTGCCCACATAGATCCCCACGTGGTTGATCCCTCTTCCCGAAGTGTTGAAGTAGAGGAGGTCGCCGGGACGAATGCTATCCCGACGGACTTCCTGGCCGAAACTGGCCTGATGCGATGAAACCCGGGGCATGGAGACCCCCAGCTGACCATAAACGTAGTAGACCAGGCCGCTGCAATCGAACCGATCCGGGCCCTGCCCCCCCCACTGGTACATCTTGCCCAGCTGCTGGCGGGCCAGACGCACGGCTCGGGAAGCGAAATCCTCCCGGGGCGTTTCCTGGGCTGACGGCTGTCCGGGCGGCGCCTCGAGGCGCTTCTCGGGCGTGGACTTCATGGCCTTGACCGGCCGTGGGGCCTCACCCGTGGGAATCTCGTGGTGCAACACCCGCTTGGGTGTGCAACCGGCCAGCAGCAACAGGGCCACCCCCAGCAGGGCGGTCCCGGCCAAGCCTTTGTTTCGTGATCCCAGATCCTTCAGCGTCACGATCCATCCTGCTCGGGGAATCGGGTCCCTCTTGTTTCTGGCCCCGGAGCCTCAACCATGCTAGTTTAATCCCGTTATGAATGAAAACAATACGAACATTCCAGCGGAACCCACACCCGAGCCCTCGGCCGTGGATCTGCACATCGAAAAGCTGCTCAACGGCGGCGACGGGTTGGCCCGACACGACGGCCAAGCCATTTTCGTGCCCTTGACGGCCCCCGGCGATCTGGTCAAGGCACGCATCCTCAAGCAAAACAAGAACTTCGCCCAGGCCCAGGTGGACGAAATCGTGGAGCCCGGCCCCGGCCGACGTGAAGCGCCCTGCCCATATTTTGGCCAGTGTGGAGGCTGCAACCTGCAGCATCTGGACTGGGTCCATCAGCAAAAATCCAAGACGGAAATCGTGGCCGACTGTTTCACCCGCCTGGGCAAGCTGGACGTGTCGGGCATTCTGGAACCCTGCGCGCCCATCGGACCGGAGCTGGGCTACCGCAATCGGATCCGCCTTTACGCAAGTAACACCGGTCCCTACGGAATGATGAAACGCGGGACCCACGACGTGGTGGCCCTGGACCAGTGCCCCCTCATGCCCGAGGCGTTCAACCGCGACATCATGCCCTGGTTGCGCATGATGCCCCCGGTGGAACAGGTGGTCATCCGCATGGATGAGGCCGGCGGCTGGGTGCTCTCGGCCTATGGCAATCCGGCCCGGATGAAAATCATGCGCAAGATGGTGGGCGCCCTGGCCGAGGGTGAACCTCCCGCCCCCGGCTGCCTGGGCCTGCTGCTGAACAACCGGCCCGTGTGGGGTCGCGACTACCTGGTCCAGACCGTGGGCGGCCACAAGTTCCGGGTGGGGCTGCAGAGTTTTTTCCAGGCCAACCTGGCGGTGACCGAAGAGGCCGTGTCCACGGTACGCCAGTGGGTGGCCGAGGTGGAAAGCCGCGGTGAGCTGGGCTCGCTGCTGGGCGATCTATTCTGCGGCGTGGGCCTGTTCAGCCTGACCCTGTCCCATCTGTTCAAGAAGGTGGTGGCCATCGACAGCGATGAACACGCCTGCCGCGATGCGGTGAACAACGTGGCCCGGGACCAGACGGCCAAGGGCAAGGTCACCGTGCGCCACGGTCGGCTGGGCGAGGTGCTGAAGGATACCGACCTGGCCAGCGCTCCTCTGTGGGAGCAGAGTTTTTGCGTGATCGATCCGCCGCGCACCGGGCTGGGCGAAGAGGGCATGAAGCACCTGCGCGAGCTCAAACCCCGGCATCTGGTGATGATGAGCTGCGACCCGGCCACCCTGGCCCGCGACGCCGCCCTGCTGGTCGAGGCCGGCTACCGCCCCGAGAAGCTGAAGGTCCTGGACATGTTCCCCCAGACCTCGCACATCGAATCCCTGATGCTCTTGACCAAACAGGACTGACACTTTGCGAGACGACCGCATCGATTCCGCCGCCCCCGGCATTGCCGATCAGCGGGGCACCGCCGACCTGGACAACATCATCGTGGTGTTGAGCCATACCACCGAGCCCATGAACATCGGCGCCACCTGCCGGGCCATGAAAACCATGGGCCTGAAGCACCTGCGCCTGATCAACCCGCTGAACCCCAAGGGACGCACCGCCCGCTCGCTGGCTCACGGATCCGAGGATATCCTGGACAATGCGGTGGTGTGTGAATCCGTGGTCGAGGCCGTGGGCGACGCCCTGCTGGTGGCCGGCACCACCGCCCGCCCCCGCAAGCTGCGCAAGCAGTCGCACCTGGAACCGTCGGTGCTGGCCGAACACCTGGTGGATCATTCCCGATCCGGCAAGGTGGCCCTGCTGTTCGGGACCGAGCGCTCCGGACTGACCAACGACGAGGTCGATCTGTGCCGCTACCTGTCCAGCGTGGACACGGCCCCCGAGCACGGATCATTGAACCTGTCACAGGCCGTCATGCTGTATGGCTGGGAAATCCGTCAGGCCTGGCGCAAAGCCGGCGAGGAGGATGTTGCGGCCTCGGTTCCCGCAGTCCCGGCCACCGAGAATGTGCGCCGCCCCGAGATGCGGGTCCGACACCCTCACCGCAGCACCCGCCTGCCCAGCCAGCTCGAGCTGAACAACATGTACGGACACATTGCCGCGGTCATGGATGCGGTGGACTACCAGCCGGGTGAGAAGCTGAAGTTCATGACCTATCTGCGGCAGCTGCACATGCGGGCGGGAATCGTCAACTGGGAAACCCACATCTACCACATCCTGTGCCGCAAGGTCCTGCGCGCCCTGGGGCAAGAGCCCTTCCCGGGCGTGAACGAAGAATGGGAGCTGGATTAGCTCCCATTCTGGTGGATCATCGGCGGTCTTCTGTCCGCGGTCAGGTGGTCCCGACACTCGAAATCTGGTCACACACCTTCTGGTATTCCTCACGCAACTGGTCCTGGTGTTCGCGGATGACCGCGATATTTCCCTGACGCGCGGCCAGCTCGGCTGACTTGCAAATCAGAGCCAGGCGGGGCGCCCCGTAGGTTGCGCAGGCGCCCTTGAGGCTGTGGGTGTGGGAGGCCAGGGCCTCGGTGTCACCGTCGGCAATGGCCGCCTCGATCTCGGCGAACTGAGGAGGCACATGTTCCATGAAGAGGTCGCGCAGTTCGGCCAGAATGCTGGCATCGCCGCCGAATTCGGACAGGAGGCGGTTTTCGTCCACCACCGGGAGATCAGCAGTGGGCAGGGCGAAGTCGAAGCTCACGTCGTCATCCTTTCAGGGGATGTGGCAAGAGTGGCGTTTACTGTCATATCGGTCGGTGGCCCCAGAACTTGACGAGAATTTGACCATGGCTTTTCCCCGGACAGGCGTTATCCTCCTGCTCGCCAGGAAAAGATGCGGGTAAAGGAACCCTGGGACCTTGCCGATAAAGAACAATCTGTCATGGAATCGGAATTCAACGGAGGAGTCAAGATGAAGCAGTTGGTCACCAAGCATCTGGTCACCCTTGTCGTGCTGGCTGGCCTGCTGGCCTGCACCACGTCCGCCCTGGCTCTGGGGCCCCTGGACCTCAATGCCGATCTGGCTCTCAACAGCAAATACGTGTGGCGCGGCATCACCGTCACCGACGATTTCGTGGTGCAACCGGCCATCTCCGCCAACGTGATGGGCTTTGGCCTGGGGCTGTGGGGCAACATGGACACCACCGACGTGAACGAGCAGGACTGGAAGTTCAACGAGATCGACTTCAGCCTGGCTTACGAATTCCAGGCTCCCCTGTTCAGCGTGGGTGCCGGTTTGATCCACTACAATTTCCCCAACAGTGACCTCGCAAGCACCACCGAGCTGTACCTGCAGGCCAGGTCTTCGCTCCTGCTTTCGCCCACGTTGACGGTTTACCAGGACATCGACGAGATCAAGGGGGCCTACTGGGAAGCCAAGGTGAGCCACGGCGTGCCGCTGAGCC
Source organism: Candidatus Krumholzibacteriia bacterium (assembly GCA_036351155.1). Lineage (GTDB taxonomy): Bacteria > Krumholzibacteriota > Krumholzibacteriia > LZORAL124-64-63 > LZORAL124-64-63 > LZORAL124-64-63. Next base: position 4,807 of record JAZBOO010000237.1, read on the forward strand.
CCATGGCCAACCTGGATCTGGCCGCCACCCTGGGCCTGGGCAGCAAGGGCTATCTGGCCGGCTATTTCGGTGTGATTCCCAGCCTGGACAATCCCTCGGAGCTCACCGACTTCACCGGGGCCAGCATGAGCGACCTGACGGTGACCGCCAGCGTGCCCTACCAGGCGATTCCCTTCTTCACGTTGACCCCCGCCATCACTTACGCCACGCTGCTGGGTGATGCCAAGGATTC
>JAZBOO010000238.1:0-2205 GCA_036351155.1 Candidatus Krumholzibacteriia bacterium
AACCACTGCCGGTCCAGCTGACGGGGGCTATGACGCTGATGATGTCATTGTAAAAAACCCCGCTGGCGTTCGTGAAGAGGTTGTCCGTTTTCACCTCGACAGTCACCCGGTTAAACTGCGCCAGATTGATGGCCGATCCGTCGAAGACCACTTCGGCCGAGATCTCGATTTCTCGCGCACCCTCCAGACCAGGCGCCGTGATGAAGGGCCGCGTGGCCAGGATCAGGATATCAGAGTAGGTGTCGTACAGGGTGGGCCAGTCGGCAATGGTCAAGCTGTCGGTTCCGGTGGCCAGCAATTCCATGTACTGGTCCACGGGGCGGCCGTACACCGTCAAGGGCAAATGCTCGGCGGGTTTGCTGGGGTCTCCCTGCACGGCCTTGATCTTCAGGGCCGTCATGGGTTCGGGCTCATCCCCTTCGATGGTGAACTTGCAAAGAAAGCCCCCCAGATCGGCCACGGGCTCGGTCTTGCTCTGGTGGGCGCCCATGGCACTGTCCAGGAACCCATCCCAGGGCCAGGCCCACCACACCACGCCTTCCGTGTCGTAGGGGTAGATTTCCATGGCCAGCAGCTTGCGCTGCATGTCCAGGCACCACTGGGTGGGCGCGGGATCCCAGACCGCCTCCAGAGCGTCGGTGGCGTCGCCGTGAATCTTGAAGTGCTCGAACAGGCTCAGGATACGATCCTCGCCCTGTCCGTTCTCAGTGTCCTCCACCAGGTAGCGAATGAAGGGGGACATGCCATAGCCATACTGGGCGGTCTCCAGCAGTTCCGAGCCGTGGAATCCGTACAGAAGGGCTGTCAGGTTGTCTCCATCCAGCCCCTGGGGATAGTACCCCGGAACATCGATGGCCGTGGTCTCCAGCCAGGCGGCCGTGGCCTCGTCCAGCCACAGTCGTTCCTGGTTCAGGCTGCCCCACTCTGCAGGGTCGCGCGGGTCGTAGAAGGTCTGCACCAGGTGGAAAAATTCATGAACCGCCACCGGCAGCAGATTGATCCCGGGCTGCACATAGGCCGGATCGATTTCGAAATGACCCCGGGCCCCGGGTCCGGGAATGAAGCAGGCCCAGGACCCGGGCGGCTCACACAGCACCACATCGCGAGGCCAGTAATTTTCGCCCTGACCGAACTGGAAGCCCCAGCCTTCCATGGCCGAATAGGCCGTCTCGAAGTTGGTCACCAGGTTGGCCGCGGCCTGGGGCTGCACCTCGCTGCTGCGGTAAATCACCCGGATGTGGCCTCCCTCGTAATCGGCGATCGCCACATCGGACGAAGTGATGACTTTCACCGCTGCCGCCGACTTGTTTGCCAGAGGCAGAGCTCCCCGCTCGAGGTTGACCACGCACCAGCCGGAGCTGTCTCGGCCGGCGATGGGGTGCCAGCAAAGTCCCCCGCCTCCGCTGTAGGCCTCGCGCTCTTCGCCCAGGAAGACGGCCAGGGAATCACCCGGCTCCAGAGCGAACCCGTGCTGGAAACGCAGTTCCAGCGGCGCACCCAGCTGATAGGGAATGCCTTCGATTCTCAGGGCACGGGCCCCGGGGTCCGGGAAGGGTCCTTCCGTGTCATCCTCGAAGAGGGCCAGATTGACGTCCTGGTCGAAAGCATTCCGGGGCACCGTGAGCACCGCGGTATCGTCCCCGATCTGCCCCCCGGTATCGTCCACCACACCCTGGGCCAGGGCTGCCGGCTGGTTGTTCTGAGGAGTGGCCCCATCATCCCCACCGCAGGCGGACAGCAGGATCAGGAAAGGCAGGACGATCAAGGCGAGCTGAAGGTGCCGGCGGTGCATCGTATGATCTCCCATTTGCTTGGGGGATATTGACTTCACTTCCTCAAAAATAACACGCCAAAAAGCAGATGTATCGGGAAATCACACACAGGAATCGGGCCGCGGCAGCCCGGCAATGCGGCAGGCCCCCTGGTTGGGGCCCTTCTCGAAGAGATCGTAGATGTGCTTGAGGGTGAAGCCCGTTTCCTTGCACAGGACCCGGACCATGGGGACCACGCCGTGCTGGGCGTGGTGGGCGCGCAGGAAGTGGAGCACTTTCCAGTGGTCGGCGGTCAGCTCGGGAATACCCTCCTGGGCGGCCAGGGCGGCGGCCGCCTCTTCGGACCAGGCTGCGGGATTGACCACGAAACCGTGCTTATCAAGTTCCAGAGAAATGTCGCCGTGCTGGAAATGGGGCATGGGGGACTCCAGGC
>JAZBOO010000239.1:0-6685 GCA_036351155.1 Candidatus Krumholzibacteriia bacterium
AGCCAGGCTCCTTCCATGAAGGAGATCTATCGCGTGGTGCGCAAGATCTCCGGGGGCGATTCCACCACCGTGCTTCTCGAAGGAGAGTCGGGGGTGGGCAAGGATGTGATCGCGAATCTCATCCACCGGACTTCTCCCCGGCAGGCCTACCCTTTTCTGGACATCAACTGTGCTGCTCTTCCGGAAACGCTCCTGGAAAGTGAGCTTTTCGGGCATGAAAAAGGCGCTTTCACCGATGCCTCGAATCAGAAGCTGGGCCTGTTCGAACTGGCCCACAGTGGGACCATTTTTCTGGATGAAATCGGTGAAATGGCCTTGACCATCCAGGCCAAGCTGTTGAGAGTCATGGAGAAGATGATTTTTCGGCGGCTGGGGGGTGTGGCGGATATCGATGTGAATGTCCGGATCATCGCGGCCACCAACCGCAACCTGGCAGCCCAGGTCAGGGCCGGCACGTTCCGGGAAGATCTCTACTACCGCCTGAAGGTCGTGGATCTGAGGGTTCCGCCTCTGCGGTCGCGGAAGGAAGACATCATTCCCTTGACCAGGTTCTTTCTCAAGCAATTCAGCCGGAAGTTCGGCAAGGAGTTCAAGGAAATCGCCCCGGACGCGCGTCCCTTCCTGTTGACCTATTCCTGGCCTGGGAATATCCGGGAACTGCGGAACGTGATCGAGCGTACCGTACTGCTGGAGAATGGCCCCATGCTGAAGGCGGAACATCTGCGAAAGCTGGAAGAATCCCGCTGGAATCATGAACTCCCTGTCCGGCTTCAGGAGTCGCTGGAGAACCCTCTGCCTGAAGAGGGTGTGCACCTGGAAGAAATGGTGGGTGAGCTGGAGGAGGCGCTTGTGCGCAAGGCTCTGGCCCAATCACATGGCAATCAAACCCGCGCCGCCGCTCTTCTGGGGTTGAACCGTGATAAATTCCGCTACCGGATGAAGCAGTACACCTTGAAGGAAAAGTGATCCCAGACCATGAAAAACTTCATTTTTCTCCTGCTTGGGTGCTCCGTTCCGTTTCTGGGAGGATGTGGGGTTTACAGTGCCAATACCGGGCGGGTGGACGCGACTCTGCAGCGTACTTCTGTGCGTTACCTCGAAAACATGACCAGTGAACCCACCATCGGGGTCGATCTGACCGATGCCATCATCCTGGCCATCCAGGTGGATAACACCTTGAAGATCGTGGAAGAGGGGGATGCGGACACCATCATCAGCGGGAAGGTGGTGCGCTATCACCTGAAAGAGGTTTCTGCGCGGGAATCCCTCACCGTTGATGAGTACCAGGTCCAGATCGCTGTTGTCCTGGATATGGTGCGACGCAGCACGGGGGAGAGTATCTTCAAAAATCGGCGGTTCACCGGACTGGGCAACTATATCCTGGATGATCCCAGTGGCAGCAGCGAGGAGACGGCTCGGCAGGAAGCCGCCGAGGAAATCGTCAAGGATATTCTGGCCATCGTGGTCGAAGGCTGGTAGGTAACATGGGCTACGCACGAGGAAAATCAACAAGTTCGGGGCAAACGTTCCAGGATCTTGTCAATCAAGACCTGAAAACCCGCAATTACAGGCCAGTTTACCTTCTTGCCGGCGAAGATACCCTGCGCATGGAGGGTGTGGTCGAAAAGATCCGGGTCGATGCCCTGGGTGAAACCGGATCAGCCTTCAATTACCATGTCCTGCAAGGCGATCAGGTGGACGTGGGGCGGGTTCTGCAGCAGGCCCGCGCTCTGCCCATGATGAGTGGCGTGCAGCTGATCTGGGTCAAAAACGCGGACAAATGCCTCACTGATGCCTCCAGTCAGATCCACATGGAAAAGTATCTGGAAAAGCCCATCGCCGAGACCATTTTGCTGATGACCTGCGAGAGGGTGGACAAGCGGCGCAAGTGGGTCAAGGCGTGTCAGAAGGCGGGTTTTCTGTTTGATTTTTCTCCGCCCACCGGCGAGGCTCTGATCCAGTGGGTGCTGAAGGCGGCCTCGCGGGAAAAGCTGCCTCTGGGCAAGGAGGAAGCCGCCGTCCTGTGCGATCTCGTCGGGAGCGACCTGATGAGCCTGAAAAGCGAAATCGACAAGCTGGCCCTGCTGGCTGAAGACCGAGGCCGCCCTCTGGAAACTGCGGAAATCCGCAAGATCATCATGGACCAGGCCGCTCTCGAGGGCTATGAAATCACCGCCAACCTGCAGCCCGGGAAAACGGCGGAAGTCCTCCATACCTGGTTCCGGCTGGCGGAATGGGGGAAAACGGCGTATGAAATCAGTCCATTGTTGCTTTCTCGGGTCAGAAAGGGCTCCTTGCTGGCTTTCGGGCGGCACGAGAACATGGCGGATCGAGATATCGGGGCCTTGACGGGGCAAAATCCCTGGAGTTTTCGTTATCTGGAGCCCATGGTGCGTGGTCTGGGACCCTCCGAGGTGAGGCATGCCCTGAATGTCTCTCTGGAGTGTGATCGGCAACTCAAGAGTTCGCCGTTGAAGCCGGATATCATTATTGAAAAAACAATCATGGAATTGTGCAAAAAACCACAGTAGTTCACCACGAACCTGGTTCCCCGTCCGGGGACCGGAAATTCAGGAAAGGTTGTCTCATGGCTGAAGGACTCAAGGATTTCACCGATGCTGATTTCGAAACCGAGGTCAAGCAAAGCTCACTGCCGGTGCTCGTCGATTTCTGGGCGCCTTGGTGTGGGCCCTGCAAGGCCCTGACACCGACCATTGAAAAACTGGCGGCCGAATATGACGGCAAGATGGTCATGGGCAAGATGGACATCCAGAGCCATCCGTTGACCGCCGGCCAGATGGGCATTCGATCCATCCCGGCGTTGCTGTTCTTCAAAGACGGCAATGTGGTGGAAACCTTGATGGGGGCCGTATCCGAGGACAAGATCAAGGACAAGATAGACCAGATTCTTGGCTAAAATATTGCGGGATTGTGGTTTGCATGGGGCTCGGAAGTGGGCCCCTATTTCTTTGAATGCTTACCAGCTTAACATAATATACATTATGCGCAAAGTGTGAGGTGAAAGACCGAACCAGCTGGGGTCCAGTCGTTTGCGCGAAATTCAAGGTGATTGCGGGGTCAGCGACTCAATCGATGGGCACCCGGTCGGCCAGGTCATCCAGATACGGCACCCTCCAGTCCTCGCCGAACATGGCCTTCACGAATCCCATGATGGTGACAAACAGCAAGGCCAGGAAGAAGACCAGATTCAGGATGATCACCAGCAGGAAGCCCAGAATGGGAATCATGCCCAGGGTGGCTTCGATGATCTTGAGGAAAAAGAAAGCGGCGATTTCCACGAACAGCAGCGCAAAACCCTGACGGCAGTGCCGCGCGAGGAATGGGCTTTTGTTCTGGGAAAACATCGGGATAAAAACGAGGATGGACAGGTAGCAGATGGCACCCAGCCAGCGTTCCCGGGCTTCGATGTGGTTTTGCATGACTCCCTCTCCCCTGCAGGAAATTTGAGCGGGATTGATGGGCAGACAGGTCGGGGCGAGTGCTAATATACCTCATCGCCGGCCAGTTGCCGACCGCAGATTTTTTCCACCCGCTGGAAATCCCAAGATCATACCCAGAAATTGAGATAATGTGCCGTGGAGGGGATCCAGATCCGTGGAGTGTGGAAAAGGTCAAGAAAAGAGTGGTACCCCCGGCGGGATTCGAACCCACGGCCCCCAGATTAGGAATCTGGTGCTCTATCCAACTGAGCTACGGGGGCACCTCCACTCAAGGCGCTGAAAAATAGACCCCTGACTAGTAGTTAACAAGCGAAAAAACCGGAGCTTCCGGCTCGAGCTTTGCCCGCCCGTGTAGAAAATCCAGCTCCACCAGGAACAGGAAACCGCTGACCTCGGCTCCACTGAGGCGCACGAGTTCGGCGGCGGCCAGGGCACTGCCGCCCGTGGCCAAAAGGTCATCGACAATCAGCACCCGATCGCCCGGACCGAATGAGTCCACGTGGGCTTCCAGGGTGGCCTCCCCATATTCCAGGGCATAGGTCACGGCCCGGGTGTCGCCGGGCAGCTTACCCGCCTTCCGCAGCAGGCACATGGGCTTGTTCAGTTCCAGGCCCATGGGCCCTCCGAACAGAAAGCCACGGCTTTCAATGGCCGCCAGCTTGGTGAAATCCTCTCCCTCGACCAGGTTCTTGAGACCCTCAAGGGCCGCCCGGTACGCGGCCGGATCTTCCATGATCGGAGTGATGTCCTTGAACAGAACGCCGGGCTTGGGGAAGTCGGGTATGTCCCGGATGGCGTCGATGACGGCTTGACGATGCTCCACGGTATCTCCTGTAGCCGGCTGGGCTCGCTACTTGAGCAGCCGGTCCGGTTTGATGCTCTTGTCGTTCTTGCGCAATTCCACGTGCAGGTACGGTTCCTGGAACTCTTTTTTGACCGGCGCTGTGGGTCCCAGGATGGCTCCTCTGGTGATGGCGTCGCCCACCTGGACCTGGATCTGCGCCGGATCAAACGGGGCCAGCACCGAGGCGTAGCCTCCCCCGTGCTCGATGATCATCAGCGTGCCGAAGCCATCCATGTGTCCGATGTGCCGCACCACGCCGTTGGCCGGGCTGTGCACAGTGGTGCCCCAGGGGCAAGCCACGGCCGTCCCGGTGCGCGGCATGATGATTCCCTTGACCTTGTACGGTCCGAAGGGACGCAAAACCTGACCGGGCCGGGACACCGGCGGCGCCCAGCGCACATCGCGGGCGCGGGTCATGTGCAGGGGATCACGGAGTGTGAGTTTCTGGCCGACATGGATCACGTCGCTGGTCAGACTATTGGCCTGCTTTATCTCCTTCACACGCACGCCAAACCGGGCCGCGATCACCGACAGGTTGTCCCCTCTGGTGACACGGTAGGTGGCTTGACCGCCGGCCTGGACGGAAGTGGAACTCAGCAGAAGCAGCAAGGTGCACAGGCCCATGAGTTTTGCGCGGATATGCTGGGTGGCGAAACTCACGATCCTTCTTTCCTCAAGTCGCTTCGGCTTTGAATATGGGCACAGAGTAGCGGATGCGCGTAAAAAATCCATCATTTCATGGGCAGGAAAGGGTGGAACTCGAATTGCTCAAAAAAAAACCGCCCTGAGGGGCGGTTGACCTGACAAAAGAGATGAATGTGGTCGGGGCGGGGAGATTCGAACTCCCGACCTCCTGCTCCCGAAGCAGGCGCGCTAACCGGGCTGCGCTACGCCCCGAACCAAAGTCATTTCATTGCTTTCCGGCCGTCAACCCCACAGGGAGATGACCCCCTGCGACACCAGCGTGACCACCAGTCCGGCAATGAGAATGCCAAGAATGATACACGGCACTGCCATGCGCAAGGGAAGTTTGAACAGGTAGGCGGCGATGCTCCCGGTCCAGGCGCCGGTCATGGGCGCGGGAATGGCCACGAACAGGATCAGTCCCAGGCTCTCGTACTTCTTGATCACGGCGCTGCGACTGCGGGTGCGCTTGAACAGCCAGGTCAGGAACCGGTCGATCCAGCCGAACCGGCGCAGATTCCGTTCCACGGGTCCCAGCAAAAGGATGATCGGCAGGACCGGCACGAAGTTCCCCAGCACCGAAAGCAGGTAGATCATCACCGGACTCTGCATCCCCATGGCGTAGCCCAGCGGGATGGCGCCCCTCAGTTCGAAAACCGGCAAGGTGGCCACCAGAAAAACCGCCAGCGGCGGAGGCAGCTGTTCAAAATAGTGTAGAAGCTGCTCACGCAAGATGTTCTCCCTCTTGAGGATCTGAGTTCGGTGAGATGGGTGGGGCCGGCGTATCGGCGGGCTCCTCGCCCACGGTCACGCCATCGAGCAGGGGCACGAACCGGCACGACACCGACTGCTCCACCAGCACCTCTTCCCCACGGCGTTGATAGCGATAAAGAATCTGTTCGCGCCCCTTGTTCACGGGAATCAGGAGGTAACCGCCATCCTTGAGCTGGGAAACCAGCAAGGGTGGTAAATGGGGGGCGCAGGCGGTGACCATGATCGCATCGAACGGGGCCTGGTCCATGAACCCGGTGATGCCGTCATGGGCCAGCACCGTGATGTTGTCCAGTCCCAGCTGGGCCAGGACCTGTCGGGCACGATCAGCCAGCGGTGTGATGCGTTCCACCGAAAGGACGGTCCGAGCCAGCTTGGCCAGGATGGCGCCCTGGTAGCCGGATCCCGTGCCCACCTCCAGCACATGTTCATGCCCCTTGAGTTCGAGCAGAGCCGACATCAACCCGACGGTGAAAGGTTTGCTGATGGTTTGCCCGAATCCAATGGGCAAGGCACTGGCCTGCTGAGCTCGATGGTGCAACAGTTTAGGTACAAAGAGATGACGCGGCACCTCCTCCATGGCCTGGATCACACGGCGATCGGTGATCCCGGCACCGACCACCTGCTCACGCACCATGCGCCTTCTTGCCACCGCGAAGTCGCGATTCATTCGACACCATCGCGTTCGAGGGTTTTCATCTCCTGCAGCAGTCCGTAGTGGGTCAGGTCAACCATCAGGGCTGTCAGGCTGACGAATCCGTCCTGGGTGGCATTGTAGTCGCTGCCTTCGTTGCGGCTCCAGGTGGGCCCCTGGCCGCCAATCCAGAAGTAGGGCTTGCCGTGAGGATCCACCTGGTCGGTGATCACGTTCTGATACACCCGGTTACCCAGGCGGGTGACCCTGGTGCCCTTGAAGCTGGAAAGC
>JAZBOO010000240.1:0-2782 GCA_036351155.1 Candidatus Krumholzibacteriia bacterium
AGAGGCCCTCGCGCCCCACAACGTCACCTTCCAGGTCAAGGACGAGGAACTCGACCAGGTCTTCAACTGGTAGTCCCTCCCCGCCTGACCCGACAGCCTCTCAAACCATCACAGGGGCCCCTTTTCACAGGGGCCCCACTCTATTTCGACTGCCCTGCTTGCTGCGAGACGCACCTCCCAAAGCCCGAACTCGGCCCCTGAGCGCTGAGCGCCCCCCCGGCCCGATCAATTTCCTTGAGTTTGCGATACAGCGTCTTACGCCCAATGCCGAGAATTTCAGCCGCCTGCCCGCGGCTGCCGCCGACAAACTTCATCACCCGCAGGATGTGCCGCCGCTGGAGGTCATCCAAGGATAGGAACGGCGCGTCAACCGGTCCTTCGCGACCGGCATCGACCAGTTCGCGCGGCAGGCTGCCTTCGGTGATCAGGTGGTTTTCCGCCAGGATAATCCCGCGTTCGATCACGTTTTGGAGTTCCCTGACGTTGCCGGGCCAACCGTAGCCCAGCAGGCACTGCATGGCCTTCTGGGAGATGCGACAGCGGGAGCCGCCCGGGCACAGCCGCACGAGAAAATACTCGACCAGGGCCGGAATGTCCTCCTTGCGGTCCTTGAGGGGCGGCAGGCCGATGTTGAACACGTTCAGCCGGTGGAAAAGCGCCTGGCTGAAACGGCCGCTTTGCACCTCCTCGGTGAGGCAGCGGTTGGTGGCGAAAATAAACCGGATATCCACGCGCCGCTCGTCCTTGTCGCCCACCCGCCGGTAAGTCTGATTTTCCAGCACCCGCAGCAGGGCGCTTTGCACCTCCAGGGACAACTCACCGATTTCATCTAGAAAGAGGGTTCCCTTGTGCGCCACGGCCAGCAGGCCATCCCGGTTTTCATGGGCACCGGTAAAGGCCCCCTTGCGATGGCCGAATAGTTCGCTGCGAATCAGGTTTTTTTCCAGGGTGCCGCAGTTTTTGGTGACCAGGGGGTGCTCGCTGCGCGTGCTCAAGCGGTGGATCGAACGGGCCACTACGTTCTTGCCGGTCCCGCTCTCTCCGGTGATCAGGACCGGCACCGGTGTCGGGGCCACCTTGGTTATCAGGAAGCGGACCTGCTCCATCTCGGATGAGTGGCCGATGAGTTTGCGGGGCGCCGAGAGGGTCTGGGAATGGCGCAGCAGGCGGTTTTCGCGCTCCAGGCTGACCCGCTGGAAGGCCCTTTCGATCAGGATTTCAAGCCGGTCCAGGTTGAACGGTTTGGCCAGAAAATCGTAAGCCCCCATTTTCATGGCCTCCACGGCGCCTTCGATATCCGCGTAACCCGTGACCATGATGACTTCCAGGTTGGAATCGGTCTCCTTGATCTTGAGCAGCAGCCCCAGCCCGTCGCCGTCGGGAAGCCGCATGTCCAGCACGACCACATCAAAGGCCTGCTGCCGCAGCAGCTCCTGGGCATCGCGGACGGTTGCCGCCGTCGTGATGCGGCGCCGGGGGGAGGCCAGTTCCTTCTGGGCCAGGCGGCGAATGGATTTCTCATCGTCGACCACCAGAATCTGGATCTCGTCGAAAGCTCGTTCCATGGCACTCACCGGTATCGGGGCAGCGTGACGGTGAAGGTCGACCCGCGGCTCAATTTGCTGGCTACCCGGATCTCGCCGTCGTGCTGCCGGATGATGTTGTAGCAGGTGGAGAGCCCCACACCGGTTCCCTGCCCCGCGGGTTTGGTGGTAAAAAAAGGTTCAAAGAGCTTGGCCAGGTGGTCGGGGGCGATCCCGCAGCCCGTGTCGATCACGTGCAGGACGACCTCTTTTTCGCCGCTGGGCGCGGTCAGCAGGGTGATCTGGCCGCCGCCGCGGATGGCGTCCAACCCATTGAGCACCAGGTTGAGGACCACCTGTTTGAGTTCCGGCGCCACCCCGCGCACCTGGGGCAAGGAAGCGGCCAGCGCCAGCCGGATCGAATCGGGGGGATAACCGCGCAGCTGATGCTGGAGCAGCTTCAACACGTCTTCCACGAGCTGATTGAGATCCACCCGGGTAAATTCCGCATTCTGCCGCGGGCTGAAGGTCAACAGGCCCTGGACAATGTCCCGGCAGCGGTTGCATTCGGTGAGGATGGTGGCCACGTATTCCTGAAAATCACCGGCCAAGTCCGCGAAGCCGTCCGACTGCGCCAGGGCCGCCTGCAGGCGCGGCAGGCGGCGCTTCAACCCCTCGGCAAACCCGCTGATGGCCGCCAGCGGGTTGTTGATTTCATGGGCCACGCCGGCGGCCAAAAGGCCGATGGTCGCCATTTTCTCGGCGTGGTAGTATTTGGCCTGGTATTCTTTTTGGAGCGTCACGTCGCGTTTTACGATCAGGATGCTGGTGAGCCTGCCGTGGGCATCGCGCAGGGGGCTGGCGGTGATATCAAAATGGCGGTTTTTGCCCAGCAGCGGCAGGATCACCGTTTGACGGCACACCTGGTCGGTCCGGTGGGCCTCCCGCAGCGGGCACTCCTGGCACGGACGGCTGCGGTTGCGAAAGGTGCGGTAGCAGAGGGCGTTGCGGGGGGCGGCGATGGGAAAGAGCTTAAAGAAACTCTGATTGACCGTCCGGATCCGGTAATCCAGCGAGACATCCGCGACGATATCCGTGATGCCGTCCAGGATCGACTGAATCTCCTGGCGTTTGGCCTCCAATTCGAGGTTGAAGGCCCTGAGTTCACCGATCTTGATCTGAACTTCCTTGAAAAAGCCCAGCTTGGTGTGCCCCAGCCCGACAAGATCTTCAATCGTGGTCTCTCTTTTCATTACCAG
>JAZBOO010000241.1:0-13077 GCA_036351155.1 Candidatus Krumholzibacteriia bacterium
CACTACATTCCACGCACCTGGGAGGCCAGGTATGGATTTCCCTGTATCAACGCCTACAGCATGGGGGTGATCAATACCTGTTCCGAGGATGGTCTTTTTGGCGACCCCGACCGCACCGAAGGATTCCTGGCCGCTTGCCTGGCCGACATGGTGGATGACGGGGTGGACGACGACGCCTTCTCGCCGGGATTTGACGACCGGGCCTTCCTGAGCGACCGCATGCTGCTGGACGTCCTGGATGCGGGTGTCTACGGCAGCCCCATGGACTACCTGGAGGCGGTGCTGGACGCCAACCCCGACGACAAGGAGGACATCTGGTGGACCGGCATGAACAACGGGTTCAATCTCGATACCGAAAACCCCGATCCGGTGTACCCCATCGTGTGCGCTTCGCACACGCAAGGCGTGCCGTCGGCCAACCCCAACCTGACCTTCATCTGGCAGCGTCCGGACGACGATGCTTCGGGGGTCCGGGGGTACGGGTACGTGCTGAGCGGATGGGGGTATCCGGTGGATCCGGGGCCCTACATCGATACGTTCGACGAGTCCCCGGTCACGTTCGAGGATCTGGAACCGGGCACTTACTATTTCAGCATCAAAAGCATCGACTGGGACGGCAACTGGAGCGACGACTACACGAGCGTCGGCCCGTTCATCATCACCCCGCCCCAGCCTCTCAACCTTGCGTTCGACCAGTTACCCGGCTGGGGCTGGTACGTGGTACCGCGCAACACCCAGGATGCCACGCTGACGCATTGCCCGCTGCCCACCACCCTGGACAGCATGGAGCCCACCTACTGGAACGCGGCCGCCGAGAATAGTGGCGACCTGTACACGGGGGCGGACACCTACACCGCCCTGGTGATCGACGGCGAAACCGAGGACCAGTTCAACTGGGGCAACCTGCCCGGCTGGTGTCCTTTCGTGGTCATGAACGAGGGACCCGAGCTGGTGCTGGGCGGCATGCACACCGTGTCGGCCAAGCTGGACCCCGCCAACCTGGTCAGCGAGACCAACGAAAACGACAACTACAAGGGCAAGCAGTACGCCTGGCGGCCGCCGGTGATCACTCCCGACTTCCTGTACAGCAACGGCCTGGGTGTGCCGCACTCCACGGGGGGGTGGGAGTCGGTCAGTTCCATGTCCATCTTCTACAACTGCTACGGCATGACCTTCAACTCGTCGGGGTGGTGGAACGCCTTCGTGGTGTGGGCCGACAACCCCGCCCTCGACTACGACGTGCGGTTGCACGAGGCGAACGAGGATCCTCTGGGTGGATTCCGTTTTGCCACCGACTACAGCAACCAGCCCGCGGGCTGGGTGGATGCCCTGGTGGTCAACCGCAACGAGACCGGGAATCAGCCCTGGGATGCCGGGATTCTGGACCACGCCGACCAGACCGGCATGCACCGCTTCGAGCACGTGACCAGCTCCATGGTCGATTACCCCGACTCGGTGAGCGAGGTTCTGGGGGCCAACGAGTACCTGATCCTGCGCGAGTTCCAGCTCGAATTCCTGGAAACCGGGGGCATCAGCCTGGATCTGTGGACCGATCCGCCCCAGGCCGATGTGCAGTTCTCGTGGCGTGATCAGGACTTCACCACCGGCGACATCATGGAAGCCGACGCCACCGCCTTGACGGGGGCCGACGGCCACGCCCACCTGGAAGTGGTGGCCGAGGAGGAAGGTTACACCTGCCTGATGATCTGCCGGCAACCCAAGGACGGCGACGAAGACCTGACGGTGCGGTACCGGATCAGGCCCACTCTGCCGGATCTGCGGCCTGCTCAGCTGGCCGGCTGGCACGCGCCGATGGTGCCGCGCCCGGACGACACGGCCACCGGGGCGCTGGTGCCGCTGCCGTCCGGACTGTACGGCGACGAGAACAGCACCTGGTTCAACCTGGCGGTGGAAAACCACAGCACGGGGACGGCCTGGGGGGCCATGCGGTTCTACGGGCGCATCGACGAAGCCTACGGGTTCAGCCACCTGTATCTGTACGACATCGAGGGCAACGAGCAGCGCACGGTGGTGAACAAGGGGCCGTACTCCATACCTCCGGGACGTCACACCGTGGTGCTGAACATCGATGCCTACAACTACATGGTGGAGCTGGACGAAGAGAACAACACCTATGGCGAGCAGTACATCTGGCATCCGCCGGTGACCATCAACGGCGCCACCGACCACCGCGATCCGCCCACGGACATGGTGGCGGGCTGGACCGAGATCGATTCGGGTGCGCCGATTTTCTTCAACTGTGACGGTCTGCGCACCACATCGCAGGCCACCTACTGGCAGGCCGTGGCGGTGATGCCGGGCGCCGGCTCGGATGTGGATGTGCGGTTGCACGAGAAGGCCACCGGTCCCAGCAGCGGATTCGGGCCGTATCTGGACTGGTCCAGCTGGGGTGTGGGGCAGTCGGACTATCTGCTGGTGAACTTCAACATCACCGCTCCGCGGTCATTTGACGCCGGCGTGCTCAAGTATGCCGGTGATGAGGATTACGATGTCCAGATGGTGCGCGAAACCTGGCTGGGCGATGGGGCCGTGGACCACGGACCGGTGACCATGGCCGCCGAGGAGATCATGGATCTGTACGAACTGCGCTTGCCGGTGGGGGCCTGGAGGGTCTGGCTGGAGAACACGGCGGGCAATGTGGACTGGGGGCTGTCGTACCATCGGGCGGACATGCCCTATCAGGGCAAGCTGGACCTGCTGAATGGGTCGGCGGCGGCCTGGCACGAACCCGGGGGTGCCGACGAGAGTCTGGTGGTCGATATCGAAGTCCAGGACTACCACGCCGTCACCGTGTGGAAGGTGGGGGCGGCCGACATGGGACAGGCGGGCAGCTATATCCTGCACGTGGCGCCTTGGTCCGGCTCGCCGGTCGAAGATGACGGCTTGGTCCCGGCGGTCACGAGGGTGGCCGGTGTGTATCCCAACCCGTTCAATCCCCAGACCACGGTGGAGTTCACGGTGGCCGATCGGGGACCTGTCGCCCTGGCGGTCTATGACCTGACCGGGCGACGGGTGGCCACCTTGGTTGATGAGAGCATGGAGGTGGGCCGCCATACCCAGGTGTGGCAGGGCCGGGACGATCAGGGTCGGCAGGTGGCCAGCGGCATGTACGTGGTGCGCCTGCAGGCGAAGGGAGTGTCCGATTTGAAGAAAATCATGCTCGTCAAATAGACAGCCTGTGGCCTCGCCCGCCCTGACGCCCTGCTCTCGGACCATCCGGGAGCGGGGCGTTTCTGGTTCCCTTGATGCCGTAAGTCGTGTATACTCAATGTCGGAGGAGGGAAACAATGACCTGGCGTCGGGCACAGTACGTGGCCGCCTTTCTGATTTGCCTGATCGGGGCAAGTGGCGGAGCTTGGCCTGGAGCCGGATTGGCAGAGACCTCTCGCCTGGAAGCCTGGTCCGCCGGCCTGGACCATCTGGACAGGGGTCACCCCCTCGAGGCCGCGGCGCACTTTATCGAGCAGATTGCGCACCATCCCCAGCATCTTGAATTGTGGGAAGCGTGGCTTCAGGCCGCCGGAGCCACCGTGCACGCCGATTCGGTGGGTGTGCTGGCGGCGCGCTTGCAGCAGCGGAACCCGGATCCCTGGGCCGCGCGGTACCTCCTGGCGGTGGACCTGCAGTGGCGGGGGCGGTTTGTGGCGGCCACCGACAGCCTGACCTCCCTGGCCGCGGACTGTGAACGGGCGGGGGACCGGATCAGTGCCTGGACTGCTCGCCTGAGGCAGGCCGGCTGTCGCATCGATGGTTACCTGATTGCCGGATTTCCACAAAGCGCCGAGGCCTTGACCGAGGCCACGCCCTGGCTGGGGGCCCATCCCCGGGCGGTGGCCGAGAACGATCTCACGCTGGCTCACCTCAAGTTCAAATCCGATCAGCTGGACCGCGCCGAGGACCTGTACCTGGAGCTTCTGTCCCGGGCACGTGCAGAGGGCTTCACGGCCATGGTGTGCGACATTTGCAATGCGCTGGGCGGGGTCACGTCCAAGCAGCGGCGCCTGCAGGAATCGGTGGAATATTACGGGGAGGCGGTGGCTCTGGCTCGCGGCCTTCAGGACAGCCGCCGGCTGGTTCTGGCTCTGACCAATCTCGGTTATCAGTACACCAGCCTGCGCGCTCTGGGGCAGGCGAAGGCTTGCCTGGACGAGGCCAAGCAGCTGCTCGAAACCCAGGGGCAACGGCGCATGCGTGGGAGCGTCGAGGCGGGGCTGGGGGCGCTGGAGGAGATGGCCGGTCACCGGCAGCAGGCCGTGGATCATTTCACCCGGGCCATTGCGCAGAATGAAAAGGGCGGCAACCGGATGATCGCCCTGGGGGCGCGTCAGCGGCTGGCCTACAACCTGTCGCTCATGGGGCGGTACGGCGAGGCGCGCGCGCATTATCACACCTGCCTGGACAGCCTGGAAGGCGGGGGGACCAGCTTCATCCTCAACTGGGTTTACGGGGGGCTGGCGCTGGCCAACCAGCGCCTGGGTTATCTGGACGAGGCCGTGGATTATTTCCGGCTGGCCCATGCCGTGAACCTTGAGATGGGCGACCGCATGAGCGCGGCCTGGTGCCTGGATTCGCTGGGACAGATCGCTGCCGTGCGCGGCAATTACAGCGAGGCCATTTCCCTGAGCCACGAAGCGCTGGAGGCCTATCGTCAGCTGGGCGATGGCGAGGGCGAGGGCGATGTGCGGGCCGGTCTGGCCGAGGTCTACCTGAGGCTGGGCAACGTGAATGAATCGCTGGAGCAGGCGGCCATGGCCCAGCAGCTTGCCGAGGCCGCGGGGGCCGAGGAACTGCTGCGGCGGGCGGCCCATGTGACGGCCCGGGCCTATGACCAGGCGGGACAGCAGGACAAGGCCGAGGCGAACTACCGTCGGGTGCTCGAGGTGGCACGGCAATGGAGCGATCGCCTGTCGGAGGTGCGCGTGCTGAACGATCTGGCCGACCATTGTCTGCGGACGGGTCGTCAACAGGAGGCGCGGGAGCATTTGGACCTGGCCCTGACCCTCATGTCCGGCGAGGAGTACTTCCCCGTGCGGGCCCGGACCTGCTTGCTGCTGGCGCGGGCGGCCGACAGTCCCCAGGAAGCGGTGGACTGGGCCGGCAGCGCCCTGCAGCTGGCGCGCAGCGGAGGGTTCCCCGAGCGGGAGTGGCAGGCGCTGGCCGATCTGGGCCTGTACCAGCGGCGTCTGGGCGAGATCGATCTGGCTGAAATGTCGTTGCTGGAGGCCATTGACCGGGTGGAGTCGCTGCGCCGAGGGGCGGGTGCCGATGAACTGCGGATGTTCATGCTGGAACCGGCTCTGGCGCCCTATGAACGCCTGATCGATCTGTATGCAGATGAGTTCCACGATGCGCGCGGCGCCTTCGCGGTGAGCGAACGGTCGCGTGCCCAGGTGCTGGCCGGCCGCCTTCAGGCGGCCCGGGTGGAGCAAGGGGAAACCGAGGAGTGGCCCGAAGATCCCCGGGAACGCGACCTGCGCGCTCAGCTGACCTTCCTGCAGTCGCGGCTGCAGGACATGGATCTGAGCCGGGTGGAGCGGGATTCGCTGCGCAGCCTGGTGGGCAGTGTGGAAGAGGAGCTGGCCCTGGTTCAGCTGCGGCGCGTGGCGGGCGATGACGGAGGAGTTTTGTCGCCCCTTTCCACCGACGACCTGCTGGCCGTGCTGACTCCCCGCGAGCACCTTCTGTCCTATTTCATTGGCGAGGAAAAAACTTATCTGTTCTCGGTGACCCGGCACGAGGTCCAGGTTGATGTGCTGGGGCCCACCAGCATGCTCAACGAGAAGGTGTCGCGGTACCTGCAGCTGCAGCGGCGGGCCCAGTCGAGAGACGACCTGCCCGGTGTGGTCATGATCCAGGCCCGAGGCGAGCTTTACCGCTTGCTGGTCGAGCCGGCGGCGGGCGATATCGCCCGTGAGGCCGATCTGGTCATGGTCCCGGATGGCCTCCTGCACCGCCTGCCTTTCGCGTACCTCCACGATGGTCAGCGTTACCTGGTGGAAAAGAACACCTTGTTCGTGACCCCCTCGTTGCGGGTGCTGGGCGAGCTGCGGTCGCGTCCGTATCGACGCCCCGGCAGAGAGGGCGGCGGCAAGGTCCTGGCCATTGCCGGTGAGGCGGGCGACACCACGCGCACCCATCCCTACAACGAGGATTCCCTGTCCGAGCTTTCGGATCTGCCGGAAGCCGAGGGCGAGGTGTGGCAGCTGGCGCGCCGGTTCCCCACGGCGGAGGTTCTGGTGGGGACGGCGGCCACCGAGCAGCGTCTGCGCGGGGGATCGTTGCAGGAGGCCGACATCATCCACGTGGCGGCCCACGGCTATTCCGACCCTGTGGATTTCCGGAAGTCCTACATCATGCTCAGCCGTGAGTCGGGGGTGGATGGGACCGGTGACGACGGCCTGCTGCAGTGGCAGGAGATCATGAACCTGAACATCAACCCCAGCCTGGTGACCCTGGCGTCGTGTCGCTCGGCGCAGGGCGTGTTCAGCCGGGGCGAAGGGATCACGGGTTTGACCCAGGCGTTCCTGCAAGCCGGCTCGCGCGGGGTTCTGGCCAGCTTGACCGATGTGCCCGACCGCGGCACCCGCTGGATCATGGACCGCTTCTACAGCGAACTGGCCAAGGGAAAGACGGCGGCCCAGTCCCTGCAGACCGCCCAGCTGGCGGGGCTGGAGTGGGCGCGTGAGCAGGGTCGCGAGACGGTGATGCCGGGGGTGGCATTCGTGTTGATCGGCGATGGCGAGCTGCGCTACGCGGGGGCCCAGCGCCCCTGGAATCTGTGGCTGGTGGTGATGGGTCTGCTGCTGGTGGTGGGCTCGGTGTGGATGGCGGCCGGTGCGCCCAGAAAGTTGTGGCATTTCCCGGAAAAACAGGTCTAAGGGAATGGAGAGGGATTGGCAGGGAGCGACCGACGGAGCCCTGGTGGACGCCATCGTACGCCAGGGCAGCGAGATCGCCGGAACCGAGCTGTTCCGGCGCTATCGCAAGCGGGTGTACGTGTGGTGCTTCAACCTGGCCCACGACCGCGACGAGGCGGTGGACCTGACCCAGGAGATCTTCATCCGGGCCTTCCAGGGACTGGAGGGGTTCGATGGACGTTCCCGGTTCTCCACCTGGCTGTACCAGATTGCGCGCAACCATTGCTTGAACGTGGTGGGGGCCCGCAAGCGGCAATGGCGCAAAAGCCTGGCCGACCTGGAAGGGGTGGACGCCCCTGATCCGGGGGTGGTGGACCAGCTGGAAAAGATGGAACAGGCAGGCGAGCTGGACCGGCTGCTGAAGAGCGCGGCCCGGACCATGAAGCGTGAAGAGCTGGAGGCTTTCGTGTTGCACCACCGCGACGGGATGACGGTCAAGGAGATCTCGCGCCTGTTGAAGTGCGAGAACCAGACGGGAGCCCGCACCCTGATCCAGAATGCGCGCCGCAAGTTCGGCCGGCTGACGGGGCCGACCCAAAGGGGACAGGATTCATGAACCAGTGGAAAGAACATCCCGAACTGGACACGCTGGTGGACCACCACGAGGGGTTGCTGTCGGGTGAGGACGCCGCGCGGGTGGCCCGGCACCTGGAGGATTGCCCTGAATGTGCCCTGGAACTGAAGCGCTATCTGGGGTTCATGGAGGGTGGTGAAGATGTGGAGCTCCCGGATTTCCCTGTGCTCCCGATGACCCGCAAGGTGCATCGTCTCCCGTCTCGGCGCTGGTTGTGGGTGCCCGCGGCGGCGGCCGCGGCGGCGGTGCTGGTGTTCGGCCTGGTGCTGATGCCTGCCGAGGGGCCAGACCCCGTGCGCGGTCCCGCCAGATCGGCGGCCCTCCGCGGGGCCGGCGATGTGCCCGAACCCACCATTGTTCTGGACCAGCCGGTGGGCGAACTGGAGGAGCGGCCCGCGCTGTTTGCCTGGCAGGCGGCCGTGGAGTGTGACCATTTCACGGTGGAGGTGTTCACTGCCGACCTGGACCTGGTGTTCAGCCAGCAGGAAGTGGAAGGCCCCGAGTGGGCGGCGCCGGATTCGCTGGCGGCGCTGCTGGAGCCCGACGTCACCTTCCTGTGGTCGGTCAGGGGCTTCCGCAAGCTGGAGCAAGTGGCCGATTCGGGCAATGGGTGGTTTGTGTGGGGGGAATAGCGGAGCCCCACCTGTATTCTGTATACCGTGTACGAAAGTGGTGGGTCCCCTCGGTCCACCAGGAAGCTGTTCTCAAGAACCGGTGATGCGGGCTTTGATGTTTCGTGAACCACAGGGGGCCGTGCAAACCCCTGTGGTGCATAATTCATCATATATCTTCCAGTTCCAGCGCGGCCGCCTGGGGAAGAAGAATGCGGACCCACGGATCAGGATTTCACCGGATCAAGGCCATCTCGATATTAATTCTGAAAACGATTTTCAACCCATTGACAAATCCCACGAATCTGCGATATTCCCCCTGCTTTGCCGGGCATAGGCCAAAAAGTCACGATTTTGACAAGGAAATTCAATTTTGCCTGAAAACCTCCTTGCAAGGGTCTATTTATGGACTATTTTGGTCGCGTTAGCCTGCGGGCTGGTGTCCTGGTTTGTGCTTTCGTTCGTTTTTGGACTGGGACTGTTCATGACCGCCGTCTGGGCGGTGGCCGGCTTCCGGGCTCTTGAAGGCCTGTTGCGCTCCGTGGTGGTCCCCCCCGGGACTCCCCGCAACGTTTTCGCCATCATTCTCTGGTTCATGGCCAAATTGGCTGTTTACGGCATAGCGGTCTGGGTGTTATTTTCCCGCCCGTTCCCGCCAATAAGCCACGCCGTTGGCTTCACTCTGATGTTGGTGGTCCTGGTGGCCCTTGGCGCGCAAGCGCGCTCCGCCGAAATCCGCCAGTCAACCGCACGGGGAGACGATGCGTAAGCTGAGTTCAATCCACCTGATGATGGTCCTGCTGGTCGGGGCTGTTTTTCTGGCGTCGGGCCCTGCCCTGGCGGAAGACCCGCACCACCCGGATCCGCACGCCGCCGAGACGCACGCGGCCGATCCCCACGGCGAAATGGCGCACGGCGAAATGGCCCACGGCGACGCCCATGGCGACGGCCACGGTGACGCCCACGCCGAAGGCCACAGCTCCACGCCCCACATGAAGAACCTGGTGGCGCTCATCGCCGAGTCCATGCCTCCCGAGCAGGGCGCCAAGTTCAAGGCCTTCGTCGATCCCATCTTCAGCTTCATCGTCATCCTTCTGATCAGTCTTTTCTTTATCTCCGTGGCGCGCAATCTCAAGGCCCAGAACCCCGGCCGCGCCCAGATGGCCGCCGAGATGCTGATCGGGGGCCTGTACAGCCTTTTCCAGAGCATCATCGGGCCCACCGCCCGCCGGTACACGCCCTTCCTGGGCACGCTGTTCATCTTCATCTGGTTCAACAACCTCTTCGGCCTGGTGCCCTACGCCCACGCCGCGACCAGCGCGTTCAACACCACCACCTTCGCCCTGGGCGCCATGACCTTCCTGTTCGTGCAGTTCTGGGCCATCCGTCTGAACGGGCTGGGCGGCTACCTGCATCACATGGCCGGGTCGCCCAAGACCGGGCTGGACTGGGGCTTCGTCATTCTGATGTTCCCCCTGCACGTGCTGGGCGAACTGATCAAGCCCATCAGCCTGGGTCTGCGTCTTTTCGGAAACATTTTCGGTGAGGATACCCTGGTCGCGACCATGATCATCCTGGGTTACATCATCACCAAGCTGATCTTCGGTGACGGCGGCTATGTCGCCTACCTGCCGGGCGTGCCCCTGCAGCTCCCCTTCTACTTCCTGGGACTGCTGTCCAGCACCATCCAGGCGCTGGTCTTCACGCTCTTGGCCACAGTTTATATTGCCCTTTGGCTGCCTCACGATGATCACGGTCATCATGATCAACTCGCCGAGGAAGCTCACGGGCATTAATACCGGACATTCAAGTCCGGCAACTGCGGGGCAACCCGCGAACCGAGAAGTGCAACGCACGCACTAAAAGGAGAAGGCAATGGACGGGAACATTCTGGGACTGGCTCTTCCTATCGGACTGGGTATGGCTGCCATCGGTTCGGGCCTCGGCCTGGGCAAAGCCATCGAGGGCGGCATGAACGCCATGGGCCGTCAGCCCGAAGCCATCGGTCAGATTCAGACCGCCATGATCATCGGTTGCGCCTTCATCGAGGCCCTGACGATCTACGCTCTGGTCGCCACCATCATGCTGATGGGTAATCTTTAAAAATTGCTGGAGAAACCCCGGCGTGCGTTGACAAAGATCGCGGGGGCGGCCGTCAAACCGTCCCCCGCCACACGCTGGGCGGATTTACCCGGAAGGTAATCTGATCATGGAAATGGTCATCCCAAAACTACCGCAATTGCTGACGCAGATGGCGGGCTTCATCATCCTCGTGTGGATCCTGAAGAAGTTCGCCTGGGGTCCCATTCTCGACTTGCTGGATCAGCGTCGCGACAAGATCGACGGCGACTACCAGGCGGCCGAGAAGAACCTGGCTGAAGCCGAGCAGCTCAAGGGCGATTTCGAGAGCAAGCTGACCGACATCAAGGTCATCGAGCGCGAAAAAGTTCAGGAGGCTGTCAAGCGCGGTGAGACCCTGGCCGAGGGGATCGTGGGCAAGGCCCGCACCCAGGCCGACGAACTCAAGGTCAAGGCCGATCAGGACATCGAGCTGGCCGGTCAGAAGGCCACGCTCGAGCTGCGCGACTCCGTGGTGTCCATGGCCATCGGCGCGGCCGAGAAGGTCATTAGCGAGCGGCTGGACGACCAGCTGCACCGCAAGTTGATCGAGGAATACATCAGCGATATCGCCAGCCCCGGGGAGAGCCCCCATGCGTGATCGCAAGGTTGCCACCAGGTATGCGGGCGCCCTGCTGGCCTCGGCCAAGGAGCAGGGAGTGCTCGAGGGTGTGGCGGAAAGCTATGCCGCCATCATGGACGTGGTCGCGGGTAACCCCCAGCTGATCACCTTCATGGACAGCCCCCAGGTGGCCACTCAGGAAAAGAAAGATCTGGTGAAAAACGTGTTCGGCACGAGCATCGAGCCCGTGTTGCTGAACTTCATTCACCTGCTGATCGACAAGAAACGTATCGAGAATCTCCGGGATATTGGCGAGCAATTCGCCGACCTGGTGGAAGAGGAAATGGGCGTTCTGCGCGCCCAGGTGGTGACGGCGGTGGCCCTGGCCGATGATCTGTCGGCCAAGCTGGAAGCCAAGCTTTCCTCTTTCACCGGCAAGAAGATCATCCTGGAAAAGAAAGTGGATCCCGCGGTGATCGGGGGGGTGCGCGTGACGTTGAAGGACAAGGTCCTGGACGGCACGGTGCGAACCAACCTCGACCTGCTGCGCAAGAAGCTGGAGCAGGCGCCGGTTCGGTGACAAACCACCGAAGGCGACCTGACCGCGGAATTACGACGACTGGCCATTTGCAAACTTGGCCGGGCAAACGAGGAGATGGGCATTGAAATTAAAGCCTGAAGAAATCAGCTCCGTTCTTAGCCAGGAGTTGAACAGGTACGACCGCGACCTCGAGGTCGAAAGCGTCGGCACGATCCTTCAGGTGGGCGACGGCATCGCCCGCGTCTACGGCCTGCAGGATGTCATGGCCGGTGAAATGGTGCAGTTCCCCGGGGACACCTATGGTCTGGTGCTGAACCTGGAGGAAGACTCGGTGGGTGTGGCCATTCTTGGCGATGACACGCACATCAAGGAAGGCGACACCGTCACCCGGACCGGCAAGATCGCCTCGGTGCCCGTGGGCGACGGCGTGGTCGGTCGCGTGCTGAACGCCGTGGGTCAGCCCATCGACGGCGAGGGTCCCGTGCCCTCCACCGAAATCCGGAACATTGAGATCAAGGCCCCTGGCGTGACCGCCCGGCAGCCCGTGTTCCAGCCCCTGATGACCGGCCTGAAGGCCGTCGATTCGATGATTCCCATCGGCCGTGGCCAGCGTGAGCTGATCATCGGTGACCGTGGCACCGGCAAGACCGCCGTGGCCATCGATGCGATCATCAACCAGAAGGGTCAGGGCGTGCACTGCTTCTACGTGGCCATTGGCCAGAAGCAGTCCACCGTGGCCAGCGTGCACACCAAGTTGAAAGAGCACGGCGCGATGGAGTACACCACCATCATCGCGGCCAATGCCTCGGACCCGGCCCCCATGCTCTTCCTGGCCCCCTATGCCGGCTGCACCATGGCCGAGCACATGATGTGGCAGGGCAAGGACACCCTCGTGGTGTACGACGATCTTTCCAAGCAGGCCAACGCCTACCGCCAGATGTCGCTGCTGCTGCGTCGTCCGCCCGGACGTGAAGCGTTCCCCGGCGACGTGTTCTATCTCCATAGCCGGTTGCTCGAGCGCGCCGTGAAGCTGAGCGATGAGAACGGCGGCGGCTCGTTGACCGCGCTGCCCATCATCGAGACGCAGGCCTCGGACGTGTCGGCCTACATTCCCACCAACGTGATCTCGATCACCGACGGTCAGATCTTCCTGGAGAGCGACCTGTTCTACCAGGGCATCCGGCCGGCCATCAACGTGGGTATCTCCGTGTCGCGTGTGGGTGGTGCCGCTCAGACCAAGGCCATGAAGAAGGTGGCCGGTTCGTTGCGTCTGGATCTGGCCCAGTATCGTGAGCTGGCGGCTTTCGCCCAGTTCGGCAGCGACCTCGACAAGGCCACCCAGCGTCAGCTGACCCGTGGTGAGCGCATGGTCGAGATCCTGAAGCAGGACCAGTACGTGCCCATGTCCATGGAAAAGCAGGTGTCGATCATCTTCGCCGCCAGCAAGGGTTTCCTGGACAAGGTGCCCGTGGAAGACGTGGCCGAGTGGGAGAAGGATTTCCACGCGTTCATGGCCGAGAAGCACAGCGGCGTGCTGCACGACATTGCCAACAGCGGCAAGCTGGAGCCCGAGACGGTGGAGCCCCTGACGGCGGCCATCGAAGAGTTCGCCAAGAGCAGATAGCACAGGTTTTTTTCCAGGAGGTCACCCGTGGCGGGAGCCGGGGTAAAACTACTCAACAAGCGGATCCGCTCGGTCAAGAACACGCATCAGATCACCAAGGCCATGAAGA
>JAZBOO010000242.1:0-5974 GCA_036351155.1 Candidatus Krumholzibacteriia bacterium
AGCGGCTGGGCCAGGGAAGAGAAGATGCCTGCCAGGACGACCGCCATCAGAAAGCCCTTGATCATGGCAAGGAACAGGGCCGAGATGAGGACGACCAGAAGCACCAGGAATGTCTTGCTGATCATGGGGGCATAATATCGCATCGATACCGTGCTGGCAACGGGAGCCATTTCTGTTATGCTTGGTTTTTCAAAGCCCGGAATTTCATGATCAACCGAGGAGCCTGCCGTGTCCGAATTGAAAGCCGTGATCACCACCGACAAAGGGATTATCAACCTGGACCTCTTCCCCGAGCAAGCCCCCGTGACGGTGGCCAGTTTCGCCAATCTGGCCAAGCGCGGGTACTACGACGGGCTGAGCTTTCACCGGGTCATCGCCGACTTCATGATCCAGGGCGGGTGCCCTCAGGGCACCGGCACCGGCGGTCCGGGCTACCAGTTCCAGGACGAGTTCGCGCCCGATCTGCGTCACGACGGCCCTGGTGTGCTGTCCATGGCCAACGCGGGCCCGGGCACCAACGGCAGCCAGTTCTTCATCACCCACGTGGAAACGCCCTGGCTGGACGATCGTCACACCGTGTTCGGCAAGGTGTGCGGACCTGAGGATCAGAAGGTGGTCAACGCCATCGAAGGTTCGGACGGAATCACCAGCATCGTGATTGAAGGCGACACCAGCGCGCTGTTCGCCCAGTGCGCCGATCACCTCGAAAAATGGAACGGAATACTGGACTGATATGAAGAATGTCATCGGTATCATCCTGGGCGGGGGGCGCGGCACGCGCCTGTATCCGCTGACCCTCGAGCGCAGTAAACCGGCGGTGGGTTTTGCCGGGAAGTACCGGCTGATCGACATTCCCATCAGCAACTGCATCAACTCGGGCGTGAAAAAGGTGTTCGTGCTGACCCAGTTCCTGTCGGCCAGCATGCACCGGCACATCATGCAAACCTACTATTTCGACACCTTCACCGACGGGTTCGTGGACATCCTGGCCGCCGAGCAGACGCCCCAGGGCGACGACTGGTTCCAGGGCACCAGCGACGCGGTAAGGGCCACGCTGAACCACACCATGTATTACGAGTCCGACCAGATCGTCATTCTGGGCGGGGATCACCTGTACCGCATGGACTACAGCAAGCTGGTGGAGTATCACCGCCAGACCAAGGCCGACATCACCCTGGGCGTGTATCCGGTGGTGCGCGAGGAGGCCTCCCGGATGGGCTTGATGCGGACCGACGCCTCCGGGCGCGTGGTCGAGTTCAAGGAAAAGCCCAAGGAACCCGAGGTGATCGACCGCTTCCAGGCGGCCGAAGGCAAGTACCTGGCCAGCATGGGGATTTACGTGTTCGAGCCCCATGTTCTGCGGGATCTGCTGGCCGACCAGTCCAAGACCGATTTCGGCAAGGAAGTCATTCCCGATGCCATCGGTTCGCATCGGGTCATGGCCTACGCCTTCAACGATTACTGGCGCGACATCGGGACCATCGGGGCCTTCTTCGAGGCCAACCTGGAGCTGGTGGCGCGGGACCCCGAGTTCAATCTCTACAAGGGCGGCTGGCCTTTTTACACACGTTCCCGGAACCTTCCGCCCAGTCGGGTGGTTGATTCCGAAATCCGGGACAGCCTCATCGTCGAGGGCTCTTCCATCACCGGGGCCACCATCGTCAATTCCATTGTCGGGGTGCGCAGCATGGTGGGCGAGGGGTCACATCTGAAGGACGTGATCCTGATGGGGTGCGACTTCTACCAGGGCGAGCGACGGCTGGGTGACGGGCAGCAGGATCAGGGCCCGGCCATGGGTGTGGGGCGCAATTGCCGGATCGAACGGTGTATCGTGGACAAGAACGCCCGGATCGGGGACAACGTGGTCATCACCGCGCGCCCGGACGTGGCGGAATATCAAGGCGAACTGTGCTGGATCCGTGACGGCATCACGGTGATTCCCAAGGGCACGGTCATTCCGTCGGGAACTGAGCTGTAGTTTGTTTGCTTTTCTTCTGACAGTCATGGTTCTGGGGTGTACCGAGCCGGTAGAGATTCCTCGCTTTTTTGTCGAGGCCAAGCCGGATTCCCTGCACGAGGCCATCTTCGCCTGGGAGGACACCTGTGGGGTGACCGACCGTTCCACACGGACGCTGATCCTGGCGTCCATCTGGGACGACGCCTTCACCGAAGATCTGTACGGTCACGAGATCATGGACTTCCTGATTGCCGAGGCGCGCCGCACCGAGGTGAACGATTTCGACCTGTTCTCCGCCGGAGTGGCCGACCAGCTGTTGCCCCATGTGGTGCCCGATACTCCGGAATTCTTCTTCTGCCTGTTCTACTCGGGCCGCACCCAGGAGGCCTGGGCCCTGCTGGCCAATGATACCCTGGACGGCACCTACCTCCAGCGTCAGTACGAATGGGAGCAGGAGCGGATATCCCTGGAAAGCAAGCCCACCACGGTCATTGTCACGGCCGGGTACTGGGCGCCCGAGGGCAACCTGGCCCTGGCCGGCAATCACGCCAGCGTGGGGCTGATGGGCGAGAAGCGTCAGGATCGGCTGTTCTGGCGGGTGGCGGGCGACATTCTGATCGGCCGCGCCAAATATCCGTACCAGGTGGAATCTCGGCGCTCGGATCGCTTCAACGCCGTGGCCCTGATGCTGGAAGCCGGGGGCAATGTGTGGCGCGGTTTCGACCTGTATGCCGGTGGTGGCGCCGAGGGCACCGTGGCCTTCCTGGGCAACGAGGAAGAGGACAGCCAGATGCTGGTCAACTGGAAGGCCCTGGTCGGTTTGGGGTATCGACGCGACATGGGGCGCTGGTTTGCCGGACTGGACCTGCGCCGGGAGTGGATGACCGACCGAAATGGCCAGGGGACCCCGCTGGATGGTCAGGCGTGGAGCTGGCGCCTGGGTGTCGGCATCAATCCTAACCATGATCTGGACCAAAGGTTACGGGCTTTGGAGCCCTGAGACCGGGTAAACACCATCAAAACAGTGGGGTTTGAGCGTTCAAAAACGCTTGTAACCGTACATATTCCGATCTACTTTCTTAATTAGGCAACAAGATCTGTGATTCATATCACAGGTTTTTGCTGTTTTTTTCCAGAGTATTACCCGTTTTTCAAGGAGAATGGATGATGAGTTTCCAGGATCGTCTCAACACTCTGCTCGGCGGCGGCAACATCCACCGCAACACCCCACGCGCCGATCTTATCCAGGCCTGTGTCGACAATGGCGAAGCTCTTGTGAGCAAGTGCGGCGCCTTGGCGACCTGGACCCGACCCGAGTCCACTGGACGGAGCCCCAAGGACACCATCATCGTC
This sequence comes from Candidatus Krumholzibacteriia bacterium, assembly GCA_036351155.1. Taxonomy (GTDB): domain Bacteria; phylum Krumholzibacteriota; class Krumholzibacteriia; order LZORAL124-64-63; family LZORAL124-64-63; genus LZORAL124-64-63. The sequence continues at coordinate 3,311 of JAZBOO010000242.1, forward strand.
AAGCGCGACTCCAGCGCCGCGACCATCGACTGGACGGCCGCCAACAACATCCCCGTGGATGAAGAGACCTTCGATATGCTGGTCGAGGACGCCCTGGCCACCCTGGGGAAGAGCCCCAAGACCTACGCCAGCGATCGCGTCATCGGTGCCGACCCCAGCTACGCCTTGCCCGTGACCACGGTCAGTAACAAGGCCCTGAATGTCCTGTTCTGCGACAACATGTTCCGCCCCGTGCCCGAGGGTATCGAGAACAGCATTTTCAACGACAAGCCCTTTACCTTGCTGGCTTGCCCGGACGACAAGCTGGATCCCGCCCGTTACGAAGGCCGCCTGCGGATCGATCCCCGTATCGGCGGCACCAGCACCATGGCCATCGCTGTCGATTTCGACCGGCGCATCGGCGTGGTCTACGGTTCGGCCTACTGCGGAAGCTGCAAGAAACTGCTGTTCACCGTCATGAACTACATGCTGCCTGCGGCCGGTATTCTGCCCATTCATTGCTCGGCCAACGAGGGCCCTTCCGGGGACATCGCCCTGCTGCTGGGTCTGAGCGGCACCGGCAAGACCACCCTGAGCGCCGTGGCCGAGCGCGGCCTGCTGGGTGACGACGAGCACGGCTGGAACGACAGTGGTATCGCCAACTTCGAGAACGGTTGCTACGCCAAGCTGATCGACCTGAACCCGAAGAAAGAACCCGAGATCTACAAGGCCTGCTTCCACGACAACGACTACAAGAAGCACGGGTCCATCATCGAAAACGCCATGATGTATCCCGACGGCACCTTCGACCTGTTCGACGACCGCCTGACGCCCAACAGCCGTGGCAGCTACCCCCTGGAGTACCTGAGCAACATCAAGGAAAGCTCCACGGGCGATCATCCCAGGACCATCCTGTTCCTGACGGCCGACGCCAACGGCGTGCTGCCTCCGGTGAGCAAGCTGACGCGTGAGCAGGCCATGCTGTGGTTCATCATGGGCTACACCAGCAAGCTGGCCGGCACCGAAACCGGTGTGACCGAGCCCGTGTCGGCTTTCAGCCGCTTCTTCGGCGCACCCTTCATGCCCCGCAACCCGGACGATTATGCCAGCCTGCTGGGCAAGAAGCTGGAAGAGCACGACACGCAGGTGTACCTGATCAACACCGGCTGGAGCGGTGGCGCTTACGGCGTGGGTTCCCGCATGGACATCATGCTGACCCGGGCCATGGTGGCTGCGGCCATCGACGGCAGCCTGAAGGATGTCGAATACAAGCAGGACGAGGTGTTCAAGGTTCTGGTGCCGCAGACCTGTCCCGGCGTGGAAGACGCGAGCCTCCTGACTCCCATCAACACCTGGGAAGACAAGGATGCCTATCGTGAACGCGCCCAGAAGCTGGCCGGCGATTTTGCCGCTCAATGGGACAAGGCCTACGCCGACAAGAACATTGACCCTGCTATTGCCGCGGAGTGTCCCGGCAAGTAGATTCAGGAGTTGATTTGGATCGTCAGTCGGTCTGAGAACGTGCCTGCATCATGTTTGAAGATCGAATGCGATAGCCCCCCGCCGATATACTGTGCGGGGGGCTTATTTTTGCATGGAGATCGCCTGATCGCCTCTTGACCTCAGGCCGGGAAATCCCTAGTCATAGGAATACCTCCTTGTTGCGGGGCTTATTCGTCCCTGATCGCGGCCGGGAGCTGGGCGCTGCCAGCTCGTTTGCCCGCCGGTCACGACAGGCCCCGCACATCTCGACCCCCGTGTGTTTGCCCAATCAGGCGCGCGGGGGTTTTTGTGAATACTGGGTGCCTCTTCCGGGTATAATGAGAACACCCAACAAGGAGACCGCGATGAATCCTCTGCGCCTGTACGAAGAAATCCTTCTGCTCGAGCTCGACGATGAAAAGGGCACTACCCCCCTGGACAGCCACTTGAACATGGAAATGGGCGGCGCCATGCTGGCCGAACTGGTCATGTCCGGCCATTTGAAGATTGATCAGGACAAGAAGAAGCATGTCCACCGGGTGGTCGGTGCCCGGCGATTGTCCGATCCGATCCTGGCCGAGGCCCTGGCGCTGGTCAAGGCGGCCAAGAAGCCCAAAAAAGCGCAGGATTGGGTGCAGAAGTTTTCGGGCATGAAGGATCTGAAGAACCGGGTGGCCCGCGGCCTGGTCAAGAAGGGAGTCCTCAAGGAAGGGACCGATAAGGTGCTGCTGGTGTTCACACGCACCATCTTTCCGGAGTCCAACCCGGGACCGGAACGGGAGCTGCGCCAGCGGCTGGAAACGGCCATCTTCACCGACACCCGAGACGTGGCCCCCGAGACCATCGTGATCCTTTCCCTGGCCAAGGCCACGGGTTTGATCAAGAAGCTGTTCGACAAGAAAGAGCTGAAGGCCCGCAAGCAGCGCATCGAAGATCTGGCCAGCGGTCAGGCGGTGGGCAAGGCCACCAAGGAGGCGATGGAGGCCATGCAGGCGGCTGTCATGGTGGCGGCCATCATGCCTGCGATCACGGCAGCCACGATCACCTCAAGCAGCTGACCTCCGCACCCCCATTGTGCTCAGCCTCTTGATGCTGTATGATCAGGTAGGGCAAACTCCGGGGGTGTTCCTCACCACCCCCCGCATATCAAGGGGGAATTAGCATGTTACGTGTTCTGGCCATATGTCTATTCATGGCCTCCTC
>JAZBOO010000243.1:0-4430 GCA_036351155.1 Candidatus Krumholzibacteriia bacterium
TCCTTGCCCACGGTCACCGGCAGGATGGTGCAGTTCGAGCCCAGGCTGGCCCCATCTTCGATGATGGTGGGCAGCCACTTCTCTTTTTCGGGCTGAGGAGGCATGGTGTCGTTGATGAACATGACGCCATGGCCCACGAACACGTCGCTGCCGATGGTGACCATGTCGCAGATGAACGTGTGGCTCTGAATACGGGTCCGGTCGCCGATGGTTACGCCTTCCTGGATTTCCACGAAGTGGCCAACCATGCAATCGCGACCGATCTTGCAGCAGTACATGTTGACGAAATTCCAGATCTTGGTGCCTTCACCGATCTCGCAGTCGCGAATCAGTTGCTTGTCGTTGACCGGATACTCCATAATGGCTCCTCGTGGGGCGGGGATGAATTCCTGACCGGATCAATGGGCCAAGATAAGACAAGGAAGGTGATCCGTCTTGAAAAATGATGATATCCGCTGGCTCAAGCTGGGGTGGAGTGATTTTGCGCGCGGGCGACATGTGGCCGGAGGAAAACACACCTGGTTCGAGGGCAGTCACGAGGAACTGGTCTGTCGCATTCTGGACAGCTGGGAACACCGGCGACCGGGAGCCGGGCGTCACAACTGCGAGAAGGTGATCGTGGTCCCGGTGGACCCTGCGGGGTTCGTGTCCAGCACGGTGCAGGTGACCGAGGAGACTCCGCTCCACGCCTCCTTTGAGCGGCGGCAAGCCCACGAGGAAGGCTATGTGCGGGTGACGGCGGAAGGTCCTCGCGAAGAGGTGTCCTATGCTTCGGTGGTGCTCTACTCGGCGGCCACCCTGCTGGAAAATGAAGGCACACGCAGCGGAGATTTCGATTGGGAAATCGTGTGCCTGATTGCCGGGCCGGAACCAGAAGAACCCATGGACCCCTTGACGATGGCGCGCAACATGCTGGAAAAGCCGGGGGGCACCTACTGCCACTACACGGCCGAGCAATTTGCCGAGGCGGCGTGGTACTGGGCCGGTCGGGCCAGTGCGCATGTGGAGGATGGTTAGCCCTGGTTCAGGCGGGTGATGATGGCCTGGATCTTCGGCGAGAAGCGGGCCAGCTGTTTTTCTTCCAGCACCACGAAGAGGGCTTCACCTTCGCTGAAGACCGTCTTGCGGTCCTGGGCGAGGATCCGGCCTTCGGTGCTGATCTTCCGGCCCTCGACCCTGGTCACGCGAGTTTCCACCAGACAGGGGGTTTCCAGGGGCAGCATCTGCCGGAAGGTGATGTTCAGATTGACCGCCAGAACCGGGAATCCGGACAACCAGCAAGCTCCCCCCATGGCGTCGTCAAGCAAGGCGGCCATGGCGCCTCCATGTGCGAAGTCCGGCGGGCCCTGGGCTCCCGGGCCGAAGACCACTTTACCCAGCAGCGAGCGGTCGACATCATGCTGGAAATACCGCACAATGATCCGACGCTGAGAAAGATCGCGCGCGACGAACGATTCCTCCAGGGCCAGGAAGGCCAGGTCCACTGCGGTGGTGCCTGCTTCCGGGGTGTCCAGCCATTTCTTCCAGTCTGGGGACATGAATGAAAGCCTCGAGGTCAAGGGTGTCCATCAATAGTGAAGCGCACAGGCCGGGAATGCGAAGAAAAAATCTGCTGGTCGCGGCCGGAGTCCTGGTTTGCTTGTTTCTGCTGAGTTCACTGGCAGTGGCCCTGAAGGAGCCCCGCGATGACCGGAACTGGAAACCCGAACACAGCAGGGTTCCCGTGGTGACGCTCACCAACGACATGGCCACCGTGCAGAACGTGCGGAATTTCCGCGTGGCTCCCGACGGAAGCGATCTTCCGGCCTTTGACACCCGGACCTTCGACCTCAGCCGGCTGGAAAGCCTTTGGTATGTCCTGGCCATTTTTCACGAGGGCGATTTTCGCGGCCCGGCCCACAGCATGTTCAGCTTCGGTTTCAGCGACAGCAGTTTTGTGGCCATCTCGGTGGAAGCCCGCAAGGAGGTGGGCGAGGGATACTCCATCTGGCAGGGCTTGCTCAACAAGTACGAAATGATCTACGTGGTGGGAGATGAGAAGGACCTGGTCCTGACCAGGGCGGCCTACCGTGCCGACAACGTTTATCTGTATCCGGTGGCGGCCACTCCGGAAAAAATTCGTGAGCTCTTTGTGGAAATGCTTCAGGAGGCGGCCGAGCTGAAGACCCATCCCGAATTCTACAACACCCTGACCAACAACTGCACCACTCGCCTGCGCGATCACGTGAACCAGGTGGAACCTGGCCTGATTCCCATGAGCTGGAAAGTTCAGTTGCCCGGGTATTCCGACCAGCTGATCCAGGACCTGGGACTGCTGGAAGGCAAGGGTTCCCTGATCGAGGCCCGGCATCGGTACTGGATCAACGATCGCGCTCGGCGGGATGCTTCCGACCCGGATTTCAGCCGGTTGATCAGGTCAGATGCCCGGTAGTTTCCGGTTCAGGGCGTCAGGGAAACTTCCTGGACCTCGTCCCAGAGCAGCTGGACCGAGTCTCCACCCACCGCAGGAATCACAAGAACGCCCCCATGTTTTTTTCCGGTGTCCTGCTCGCCGGACAAGACCAGGACCTGGCCCCCGTGCAGGGTCACTTCACAGGTCTCTTCGTCCTGGGGGCTGATCGACCGGATCAGACTGAACGGAATGTTGTAATCCAGTCCATTCTGGGAACCGTTGAAGATGTCCCACTGCCAGCCTTCATCCAGATCGTAAATGATCCGCCCGGAATGCCGCCGACCCTCGGTGGTCGTCACCGTGCCCTGAAGTGGGCCCTGGTTCTGGTAGGTCCCTCGTCCGTTGCCGGTCCCGTGGCCCTCGACAAACGTCACCTTGATGAACCGGGTCCAGGGCACCACCACCCGGCCCAGGTCTGGCGTTTCAATCATGATGCCCCGGTTGCCGCTGTCGAGGTCGTTGCTGCCGCCCATGGTCACCGAGGTGCCGTCTTTCAGCTCGATGACGGTGGCGTTTTCCTTCGCAGCCCGCGCCAGAGAGCGGATTTCACCCATGGTGTAGTCGCGATTTTTTCCGTTCAGGCGGCCGTCGAGGATGTCGCTGCTCAGGCACTCGGTCAGGTCCCATTGAATGAAGCCGGTGAATTCGCCTTCCTGGGATTCCACCGTGCCGTACATGCGCTCGGCGTAGGGGACCGCTCCCTCGGGCACCGGCTGAAAGGTGATGCTGGACAGATCGTTCCACTTGATGGCGGTGGGGTCACCCTCTCCTGTGTACACCAGAAGGTTGGCGCCGGCGTCGTTGCCGTACCCGCCGATCTGGTGGCGGGAGCCGTCGGCGGTGATGGCGAAATCGTCCTCGCCGTCGTGGATCTCGATGGACTGAAGGTCGCCCACCCTGATCAGAAACATGCGCCAGCCCAGGACATCCTGGTCCTTCTCATTCCTGGAATACAGCAGCCGGTCGATCAGGCCGTGATTGGCGAAGTACTCCCGGCGGTGCTCTTTTCGGAGCTGTTCCATGTCCAGATAATCTTCCCAGGGATTGTCCCGGTACCCGCAGTGGAAAAGATCGTCCCAGCAGGCCTCCTCGTTTTTCCAGCGGATGAAGCCGGTGAGCTGCTCGCCGTCGGGCCAGGTAACGGTGCCGTAGATGAGGCCGGCGGCCGCATCCTGGGTGGCGTGGGCCGGGCTGGGCGAGCCGGCAGCAAGAACAAGGCACAGGAAAAGAAGCAGGCGGTACGTCATGGTTTTCCTCGGCTGGGGAATGGTCGGGCTCATTCTATGATAACGTAAATAAAACGGCGGGGGGTGCATCAGGCCACGTCAGGAAATCCCCAAACCTTGAAGGAGATGAGGGAATGAAGTTCCCGTGGCTTCCTCTGGCGGCTATAATGTGCTGAGCCAAGTCCCCTCACCCCCGCCCTCCCGGAGCTTGCCCATGACCGATTCCCGCGACCCTTTGGCCTCTGCCCGCACTTCCATCGATGATCTGGACAACCGGCTCCTGGATCTGCTGAAAGATCGCGGCACCCTGGTGGCGCAGGTGCTGGAAACCAAGAAGCGCGAGGGCTTGCCCATCTTTGTGCCCGAGCGGGAAACGCAAAAGGTGGCCAGCTTCAGGGAGGCTGCGCAGCAGCGGGGTCTGGACCCCGAGTGGGCCGAGGATTTTCTGCGCATGGTCATGGGCTCGTCCCGGGCCAGCCAGTCGCTGGGCACCCAGCCATGCGCGACCGACGAGCCGCGCACCATTTTGCTCGTGGGCGGGAAGGGACGCATGGGCGCGCTATACGGAAAGTTTTTCGCAGCCAGCGGGCACCGGGTGCGGGTTCTGGACCAGGAGGACTGGGAACGGGCCGAGGAACTGACCCGCGGGGTTGATGCCGCCATCGTCACGGTACCCATCCGGCAAACTCCGCAGGTCATTGCCCGGCTGGCCCCTCTGCTGGAGGCGGAGACCGTGCTGTGCGACTTCACCA
>JAZBOO010000244.1:0-4341 GCA_036351155.1 Candidatus Krumholzibacteriia bacterium
AAACCCAGTCACATGATGGACTACCAGTCGCGCGAGGTGGACTGGTTCCGCTATTACCTGATGGGGGACAAGAGCGCGTATGGCGCGGAGGAGCCGTTGCCGGTTGAGCGGTAGGGTTCGGGGGGAGGTGCCGGCCTCCCCAGAAAATCAGGATTTGGCCGGATCAGGATGGCATCTCACATAGCGGAGGCGAATCGGTTCTTTCGGCCATGATTTCGGCCACGGTCGAATTGCGGAAAGCCGCCTCGGTCTGGGCCATGGCGTCATCGAGCCGTCGATGCAGCGGGCACAGGTTGGTGCCATGACCAGGCAGGCTCAATGGGCAGGAATGGATGCGCTGGAGTGGTTCGATGGCCTGGATGACATCGAACACCGAGATTTCCTCCGGGGCATGTGAAAGCTGAAAACCGCCGCTCCTGCCAGGAGTGGAGGTCACGAGATTTGCCCTGGCCAGCGTCTGGAGAACCTTGGACAGATATCCGGCCGGAACCTTGGATTCTATGGATATTTGTTTTGTTCCCATCAAGTTATCTGGGTTCTTGCCGAGAACCACTACCGCGCGCAGCGCATATTCAGCCGTTTGTGAAACCATCATAATTCATTCCTCCTTCCGATAATATGTTTAAACTAAACCTTGACGTCCAGGTTTCGTTTGCTAGTTTTTTAATCTAAACCTAGACATCCTGGTATATGTTTAGCCGACAAGGAGAGGAACAACATGACCATTCCCCTGGAATCAAGTGTGGGCGCGCTCGTGAGCGAACGGCTTGGCCGCCTCGAGGTCTTTGAAAATTTCGGCATCGATTATTGTTGCGGGGGAAGTACTTCCCTGGCCGATTCCTGCCGCCTGGCGGGTTGTGACTCCCAGGAGGTGATCGCAGCACTTCTCGAGTCCGACCAGCAGGCCAGCAGTGCTCAGGAAGTTGAAACCACGGACTGGCGCACCGCCACCCTGGTGGAACTGACCCATCATATCGAGACCAAGCATCACGAATTCATGAAAAAAGAACTTCCCTTGATCGGTGGGCTGCTGGACAAGGTGATTTCCGCTCATGGAGAAAACCACCCCGAACTCTCCGAGGTGGGGAAAATTTTTGTCGGTTTGCGCCAGGAGCTCGAGGCTCATCTGGCCAAGGAGGAGCAGGTGCTCTTCCCGTGGATCCAGGTCATGGAAAAGACCCGTGCGATCCCCTCCCGTCAGGGAAGTTCGGTGAACAATCCCATCCGGGTCATGGAGCATGAGCATGACAACGCAGGGGAGGCCTTGCGCAGCCTGCGCGCCGTGACCGATGACTATGCTGTGCCGGCCGACGGATGTGCGACATACCAGTCCTTGATGGCACGGTTGGCCGACATGGAGAAAGACCTTCATGAACACATTCACAAGGAAAACAACATCCTTCACCCTCGCGCCGCAGCACTTGAAGCGTCCTTGCTCAACGCCGCCGCAATGGGATCCTGACCTACCGTTGAAAGGGACGAGACAATGGGGTATCGCAAACTCTGGGTGACGTTCATCATCGTGATCGTGGCTTCCTTCGCGGTTCTGGGTTATTTCGGGCGTGAGATCTATCGCGAAGCTCCCCCGGTGCCTGACCGGGTGGTCACCGAAAGCGGCCGAGTGCTGTTCACCGGCCAGAACATCCTCGACGGTCAGAACGTCTGGCAGTCGACCGGTGGGCAAGAGCTGGGATCCATCTGGGGACATGGGGCCTACGTGGCCCCGGACTGGTCAGCCGACTGGCTTCACCGCGAAGGCCTCCTCCTTCGTGACCACCTGGCTCAGCGGGAGTTCGGCAGGCCGGCCGAGGGGATGAGTGAAGAGCGGCTGGCCCTGCTCGAATCTCTTCTGCAACAGGAGCTGCGGGCCAACACTTACAACAAGGCCACAGGCGATCTGGTCGTCACCGACCAGCGTGCCGAAGCCATCGAGGCCCTGGTCACCTACTACGCCCGTCTCTATGGCGATGACCCGGAATTTGCCCAGACCCGGGAAGACTACGCCATGCGTGAGAACACCGTGGCAGATCCGGGGCGCCGCCAGGACCTTGGCGCTTTCTTTTTCTGGACGGCCTGGGCCTGCGTCACCGAGCGCCCGGGATCAGACATCACCTATTCCAACAACTGGCCTCCTGACGACCTGGTGGGCAACCGCCCGACCGGGAGTCTTATCCTGTGGACCGGGTTTTCGGTCATCCTGCTTCTGGCCGGCATTGCGGCCCTGGGTTGGTACTACGCGGCCAACCGCGACGACGAGCTGGACCCGGCCACACTTCCGGGGAACGACCCTCTCACGGCTCTCGCCCCCACGCCGTCCATGTCCGCCACTCTCAAGTATTTCTGGGTGGTCTGCGTGCTCCTGGTGGTGCAGATCATCATGGGTATCGTGACGGCGCACTTCGGCGTGGAGGGATCGGGCTTTTACGGTCTGGACCTCAGCAACATCTTGCCCTACAGCGCTTCCCGTACGTGGCACGTTCAGCTGGGCATCTTCTGGATCGCCACATCCTGGCTGGCCACGGGGCTGTTCATTGGTCCGGCGGTTTCCGGCCATGAGCCGAAATTCCAGCGGCTGGGCGTCAACGTGCTTTTCGGAGCCCTGATCGTCGTGGTGGGCGGTTCGCTCACGGGCGAATGGCTGGGCATCATGCAGAAGCTCGACCATGTCCCGAACTTCTGGTTCGGTCACCAGGGTTACGAGTATGTCGATCTGGGACGGCTCTGGCAGATCCTGCTCCTGGTGGGATTGCTGCTCTGGCTGGCGCTCATGGTGCGCGCGCTCCTGCCCGCTCTCCGGAGAAACGACGACAACCGCTCCTTGCTGACCATGCTTGTCATCTCGTGCGTGGCCATCGCCGGATTCTACGGAGCGGGTTTGATGTGGGGGCGGCAAACCAATCTGGCCCTGGCCGAGTACTGGCGCTGGTGGGTGGTTCACCTCTGGGTGGAGGGCTTCTTCGAGGTGTTTGCCACGGTGGTGATCGCCTTCCTGTTCGTGCGCCTGGGATTGATCAAGGTCCGGCTGGCGACTGCCGCGGCGCTCTTCTCGACCAACGTGTTCCTGGCCGGCGGCATCATCGGCACCTTCCATCACCTGTACTTCACGGGCACGCCCACGGCGGTGCTGGCCCTGGGAGCCACTTTCTCGGCCCTGGAAGTTGTCCCGCTGGTGTTGCTGGGCTTCGAGGTCTATCACAACTTGAAAATCAGCAAGGCCACCGAGTGGCTGGCGGCCTACAAGTGGCCCATCTATTGCTTCGTGGCCGTTGCCTTCTGGAACCTGGTGGGGGCGGGGATCTTTGGTTTCCTGATCAATCCTCCCATCGCGCTCTACTACATGCAGGGTCTGAACACCACCCCGGTGCATGGTCATACGGCCCTCTTCGGGGTGTACGGCATGCTGGGTATCGGGCTGATGCTGTTCGTCCTCAAGGGACTGGCTGCACGGCGCGTATGGAAGGAGGGCGTCATTCGGTTTGCCTTCTGGGCGATCAACATTGGCCTGCTGCTGATGGTCCTGATCAGCGTGTTGCCCGTGGGGCTGCTGCAGACCCTGGCCAGTGTGCGTGATGGATTGTGGTATGCCCGTTCGGCCGAGTTCATGCAGCAGGACCACATGCAAACCCTGCGCTGGATGCGGGTCTTTGGGGACACCATCTTCGCGGTGGGCGTACTGGCGCTGTTCTACTTCGTGGTGGGACTGAAAACGGGATGGTCGGTGCGTGCCGAGCATGACCTGCCTGAACGAAAAACCTGAACTCAGCTACAATAGATCTTGAAACAAAATCCCGGGTGAACATTCGCCCGGGATTCTGTTTGACGCAGGGGAACGCATCTCTGATTATTGACCTGCTGCATTCGTTTCACTGATGGGAAGCCCGATGCCTGGATTCGCTCATGTTTTCAGGCGGTGACTGGCTAAAATACGCTCGGCGGTCTGTCGAGCTCGGTCACCGCACTCCACCTCCGGTTTCTGATTCCACAGAACCCCACGGCTCCGCCTGTCCGGTTTCCCGGTCGTTGAATTTCTCCATTATTCACATCTCAATCGAAAGGGGCTTCGCCATGCCGAAGCGCATTGCCTTGTCATGTTCCGCTCTCATTCTCCTGGTGGCCATTCTGCTGGCTGGTTGCGGTCAGAAGCAGGACAACACCCCGGCGGCCGACACCACGGGCCCTCTGGTCGCCTTCGCCCCGTTCTCGGGGGAGCTCAACATTGCGGGAGGCACCGCCCACATCCCGGTCATGAATGCAGCCGCGGAAAAGATCATGAAGGCCAATCCTGACATCCGCATCACCGTGGCTGGCGGCGGCAGCGGCCTGGGCGTCCAGAAGGCGGGC
>JAZBOO010000245.1:0-36595 GCA_036351155.1 Candidatus Krumholzibacteriia bacterium
CGCCTTGTCCGTCAGGCCGAAGTGGTTGCAGGTGCCGCGGCCGTGGTCGCCCAGCACGCCCACGCCGTGGGCGTCGTCGACCATGACGAAGGCGTCATACCTGGCCGCCAGTTCCACGATCTCGGGCAGCTTGGCGATGTCGCCTTCCATGGAGAATACCCCGTCCACGATGATCAGCTTGGGGATATCCAGGGCGTTTTTCAAAACCAGCTCGAGGTTCTCCATGTCGTTGTGCTTGAACTTGCGCACCTCACCGAAACTGAGCCGGGCCCCGTCGATGATCGACGCGTGGTCGGTCCGGTCGACGATGATCAGCTCATTGCGCCCCACCAGGGAGCTGAGCACACCCTGATTGACCATGAAACCGGTGGAAAAGACCAGGGCCTTTTCCTTGCCCACCAGGGCGGCCAGCTTGTCTTCCAGCTCGATGTGGATGTCGAGAGTCCCGTTCAGGAATCGGGAACCCGCACAACCGGTCCCGTACTTGGCGATGGCATCCCGGGCGGCTTCCTTGACCCTGGGATGGTTGGTCAAACCCAGGTAGTTGTTGCTGCCGAGCATGATGGTTTCCTGGCCCTTGAATCGGACCGTATTGGTCTGGGCCGATTCGATCACCCGGAAATAGTTGTAGTAGCCGGAAGCCATGACTTCCTTGGCCGTGGTGAAATTTCGGACCTTGTCCAGCAATCCCATGTTTCATCTCTTCCGTGAAATGCGCCTCGGCAACCTCGCGCTGTATAGCTTTCAAGACCCCCGAAAATAACCTTTGGGAGTCCCCGGGACAACAAGAACCTGTCGCAGTATTTCCCGGACCCGATCCGGGCCCGATCAGAAAACCTCGGCCTCGAAAACCTGGAAGATGGCCCCTTCCTGCCAGTCCTGGGGACCGGCCCCTGCTTTCAGGGACAAATGGCCCAGGGTGGTGGCCAGATCCCACCCTTGCTCGGTGGCCACCTGGGGCAGGAAAACCGCCCTCTGGCCCCGGATGTTCAACACGATGCCATGCTGCCCGATCACGATTTCCTCGGGGCCGGCCACCGGCTCCAGCGGGGTCAGCACGGAGAGTTCCACAGTGAGGGACGGCAATTCCGCCTCGGTGACCGGCGTGAAGCGCGGGTCTTTCACCGCCGCGCTGCGGCCGTTGTCCACCACGGCGTCGACCAGAGGACGGTGACCCTCGATATAGCCGATGCACCCCCGCAGTTGATCTTGCCGGTGCAAAGTCACGAAGACACCACTTGGGGCCAGGAGGTGCGGTCCCAGCTCCAGACCCTCCTTCTGGGCCAGCTGATGGGGATCCGGCGGGTCCAGCCTGCGCACCGCCGCCTCCACCGCCGCCAGGGCCAGCTGACGCAGAAATGCTTTCTCCTCGGGCCTGAGCTTCATGAAAGATCCTTCCCGGATGTGAAAAGAACAGCCGCGTAGCTGACCGAGTGGGAATAATCCCCCTCCAGGTCGCCACTGCGGCAATAATCCACCAAGCTGGCCTCGTAACCCTCGGGCAAACCCGCGAACAGAGCCACGGCGGAGGCCGGCAATCCACACATGGTGATTCCCGTGTCCCGGCCGTAGGCCAGCAACCCTTCCGGGTCGCCTTTCAGCAGGCGCAATACGGCGCCGGAGTCCAGTTGTTCCAGCCGTTGGGGAATATCTTGGTGAAAAGGCACGTATCCGAATGCCTCGCCAAAGTGGGTGAAGTCGCTGCTGACCAGCAGCAGGGTGGGGCCCGCCAGTTGCTTCCGCAGCTGGTCCAGGGCCTGCCCGGCGGCCTGGTAGGAGGACGTGTCCAGCCGCGGCACCAGCATGGGCACCAGCCGGGGAGTGTGCGGTGCCGGCCAGCACCGCTGGATGAAGGGCAAGAGGATTTCCACCGCATGTTCCCGGGCATGGGCCTGATCGTTGATCCGGAATGGCGCCAGGTCAGCCAGAGCGGTCACGGCCTCCGTATCGATCTGGACCTCTCCCAGCGGGGTGCCAAATGAAGTGGCCGAGGAAAGAGCGATGTGATCCAGTGGGATCCGGTGGTTGGGAGCCAGCAGGATGATGGTGGTGAAATCCTCGGCCGCCAGCTGGCCGAACAGGCGGCCCGCCGAGGGGCCGCTGTAGGCATATCCGGCATGGGGGCACACGGCCATCACCGCACGACCGGCGGTGCGGGCTTCCATATCGGCCCCTGCCAGAAAGCCGTCCACCTCGCGGGACAACTGATCGGGCGCGGCGGGGTACCAGCTTCCGCTCAGGACAGGGGGGCGCAGGTTCATGGGGACTCCAGTCCGGTCCTGGGAATCAGGCCTTGTCGGCCGGGAAAAACCGGGAAAACGCCAATATCAGGTTGGAAACCCGACGGTTGGACTTTATCATATATCTGTGAACGTACAATACCCGCTGCCAAGGAGGACGGTCAGTGAATTTCAAGCAGAATCCCGTGGGTGAAGTCATGGTGCTGGACCTTTCGGGAAAGATCATGGGCGGACCTGACCACGAGAAATTCCAGAACGAGATCAAAACCCTCATCGCCGAAGGCCATGTGGACATCCTGCTGAACCTGGAAAAGGTCAACTGGGTGAACTCCACCGGGCTGGGCATTCTGGTTTCCGCCTTCCACACCTTGAAGAAGAACGGCGGCCAGCTGAAGATCTGCAACGTCAGTGACCGGATCGACAACATCCTCAACGTGACCCAGCTCAAGCTGGTTTTCGAAACCTTCGAGGGTATGGACGAAGCTTTGGCGTCGTTCCAGCAGGACTGATCCGGCCATGGCCGACCTCTCGCCAGCGGCGTCCAAGGCCCAGGCTCCCGCGAGGGAGTACCATTATCCCGCTCTGACTGTGGATGGTGTGGTGCTGAACCACCAGGCTCATGGCCTGATGGGCGACACCTACGCCGTGTTGCTGGTCGAGCGAGGCCAGGACCCTTTCAAGGGCCGTTACGCCTTGCCGGGAGGGTTCGTGGACGAGGGTGAGGACATCGAAGATGCGATCATCCGAGAAATCGAGGAAGAGACCGGCCTGACCGGCCTGCCCTTTCGCCAGTATCGGGCCTTTGGCCATCCGGGGCGTGATCCCCGGGGGCACACCGTCTCCATTGTCTATGTGGCCGTTGTGCTGGGTGAACCGCCCGAGGTCACCGGTGGGGATGACGCCGCCAGCGCCGGCTGGTTTCCCATCAGTCACTTGCCCGATCTGGCTTTTGACCATGCCCATATCCTGGGCACCGTATTGCAAACCCTGAAAGTGGAATAGCCCGTGATCGCCTGGTGGGAGAGAGCGGGACTGCGTCCTGGAGGAATTGATCGTGAGTAGCAATATCAACACAGATCTGGTGGTCGAGGCTCTGAAAGAGGTCATGGTTCCGGGCACCAAGGTGGACATCATCAAGCTGAACCTGGTGGGTGAGGTCAAGGTCAACGGAGGTGAGGTGGCCATTTCCGTGGTGCGGACCACCGAGAAGCCCGAGACCATCGACGCCATCCGCCAGGCGGTGGGCGACAAGATCAGCGCCCTGCCCGGGGTCCTGGGCGTGCAGGTGACGGTGGACGACCGGTCCGAGCCCAAGCGCAGCGGACCCCACGGACACAGCAACGATCCCTTTGCCGACCGGGCCCGGCTGCCCGGGGTCAAGCGGATCATCGCCGTGGCCAGTGCCAAGGGCGGGGTGGGCAAATCCTCGGTGGCGGTGAACCTGGCTCTGGCGCTGAAGGAGAACGGTGCCCGGGTGGGTCTCATGGATGCCGACGTTTACGGTCCCAGTGTCCCGACCATGCTGGCGGTCACCGGCCAGCCCGAGGTGGACGGAGACAAGAAGATCAAGCCCTTCCAGAGCCATGGCCTGCAGGTGATGAGCATGGGCCTGTTGATGCCCCCGGATCAGCCTGTGATCTGGCGCGGTCCTCTGGTCATGAGCGCGGTCAAGCAGTTCCTGCAGGACGTGCTGTGGAATGACCTGGACTACCTGGTCATCGACATGCCGCCCGGAACCGGCGATGCCCAGCTGACCCTGGTGCAAACGGTGCCCCTGAGCGGTGTGGTCATGGTGACCACGCCCCAGGAAGTGGCCCTGGCCGACGTGCGCCGCGGCATTCAGATGTTCGCCAAGATCGAGGTGCCGGTGCTGGGTATCGTGGAAAACATGAGTTACTTCGTGTGCCCGGACAACGACAAGAAGTACGACATCTTCGGCCATGGCGGCGGCGCCCAGGTGGCCAAGCAGTACAACCTGCCCCTGCTGGGCGAGATCCCCATCGACCCGGCCATTCGCATGGGCGGAGACACGGGCAAGCCCGCGGTGGAAATCGCCGGCTCGGCCACCCGGCAGGCCTTCCTGGACCTGGCCCGCAAGGTCAGCGAACTGGCCGTGGATCCGGCCTGATCATTCCGCCTGATCATCCCGCAATCCCTGGGCCAGGTCTCGTACCCGGCCCAGGGTGCGCCAGTTGATGGATCAATCGGAGTACCCCAGATCTTTCAGGCGCTGGCGCACGGTGTCTTCCATGTCGTTCCAGCTGCCGGGGCCGCCTTCACCGGTGGTGGCCACACATCCGCTCTCTCGCCACTGGCGCAGAAGATCCTGCAGCTCATCCAACACAGCAGGATTGGCGGCGGTCAGATCCCGTTCTTCCCCGGGACTTCCGAGCAAATCAAACAGAGCCAGCGGCCGCCCATCGCGGTGGGCCACCAGCTTCCAGCGCCCGCGGCGCACGGCCACCAGGTCCGGTCCATAGGCGATGGCCTCGGCCAGAATCAGGCGCTCGGCCTGTTCCTGTGCACCGGCCAGGCTGCGACCCTGGAGGTGCGGGGAAAATCCCGAGGCCGGTAGAGTGGGGACGAAGGCTTTCACCCCCAGCCAGTCACAAAGCGTGGCGGGAAGGTCCATCAAGGAGACGGGCTCCCGGCTGCGCACGCCCGGGGGAACCCCGGGCCCCCAGCTGAACCAGGGCACATGCAGCAGTTCCTGAAACAGGCTGTGGCCATGGCCAATGCCGTCGATGCCCCGGGGATCATGCCCCCAGGCGCGGCTGAAATCGACATGGTCCAGGAATTCCTCACCATGGTCGGCGAAAACCGAGACCAGGGTCGACCGGGCCAGGTCCCAGGTCTCCAGTTGCGCCTGCAGGGCTCCGAGACAGCGATCCACGTAGCGGATGGTTCCGTCGTAAATGGCCAGCTTGGTGGTCAAGGCATCCTGCACCTGCGGGGTGGGCAGATCTCCGGTGCGCCCCAGGTCGATTCCCGGCGGCTGGCCCCACCGGGCATAGGCGGCCAGCGTGGGGCCGTCCACAGCATCACTTTCCAGGAAGGGCGCCAGGTCCCCGAGGGGAGGAGTGGTGGGTTCATGGGGATCGTTCAGCAGCACGAAGCAGAAAAACGGGCCATCGGCATGACGGCTGATCCAGTGGGCGGCCATGTCCAGCATGTCTCCGGCCGGCAAGTTGGCGAAATGGTGCTCCCCGAAACTCTCGGCCAGTCCAAAGGCAAAAAACGGATTGGAATAGAAGGCGGCCGTCCGGTAGCCCTGGTTTTCCAGGTGCCGGGCCAGGGTCAGGGTGTCCGGGTTGAGGCGCCCCGGAGGCTGGGTGTCCATGTTGCGGACAGCTCCGGGCAGGAAGGCTCCGTGGGCCCCGGGCATGACGCCACAGAGGGCGCTGCTGAACGAGGGCAGGGTCCAGGGCGCGGGGGCAGTGACATCGCCGAACAGAGTGCCGGTGGCCGCCAGGCGGTCCAGGTGGGGGCTGGTGGGTCGAGAAAAACCATAGCAACCCAGGTGATCGGCCCGCAGGGTGTCCACACCAACCAGGAGCAGGTTGGCCGGGCCGGGCCGGTCCGGGGCCATGCGCGGAGGAGCAAAAGGACGACTCCACCAGCGCCGCCAGCGTTGATATCGCGCCTGCCAGCGGGCTTTCCGGTTGAGGGACTGGAAGGGATCGGAGCTCGGGCGGCCGGTCCCCTCAGTTGCCGAATCTGATGTCATGCCTTCCCTTTGCCGCAAAGGTCACGGGATCCCAGATCCAGGCCCAGATCTTCTCTCCGGGCCCCTGACTGGACATGGACCCCCATGACCATTACCATTCGTGCCATGAATTTGCTGGACTATACAATGGAAACGGGTTTTCTGCCCCATATCAAGTGCCACAGTGTCCAGGAGGCCGTGGCTCAGCTGGTGGACCGTCTGGTCACCGCCGGTCAGGCCCGGGATGCGGAAGCCTTGCTGAATGAGATCATGAGGCGGGAACAGGAAGGCAGCACCGCCATTGGCGGCGGGCTGGTCATACCACACGCCCGTTACGCCGGAGTGGATCAGGTGCAGGTGGCCGTGGCCACCCTGGCCCACCCCGTGCCCGTGCCCGCGGAAGATGATATTCCCGTCGATGTGATCATATTGCTGGTGGGGCCCGACCGTGACCCGCGCCAGATGCTGCGTGTTCTGGCCCGCCTGGCCCGCCTGGTCAAGCAGGGGGCCTTCCTGGATTCACTGCGCGCCGCCGATTCTGCCCAGAGCCTTCGCCTGGCTTTTGGTCAGATGAATGAGGCCACCGACTGATTTTTCCCCGATCCGGCCCTGTTACGGCCCCTCGAAAAACCTAGCTGGTCCCTTGAATAGGAGAGGACAGAGGGTTATTGTCCTTCTTCTACCCTGGCACCAAAAACAGTAGTGGATTACTCCTCAAAGGAGCGGTACCTCGATGTCCAGTTCGTCTAATTCCAGCAATGCGGGATCACCGGGACTTGCCCGATGGTTGAATGGAGCGGCCCTGGCCGCATTGATCCTGCCCTTGTTGATGGTCTCGGTTGCGTCTGCCGACCCCGCCGACCATCTGATCATTTCCGAGTTGATGATCATGACGCGCAGTCCGGCCTCGACCTTCGGGAGCCCCTTCGTCGCGATCACCAATCCCACCGCAGGTGACCTGGACCTCAGCGACGTCTATCTGACCGACGGCACCACGGCTCCGAGTGCCTTCTATTACAATATCGCCCTGGGCAACCTGGCGGCCGGAAATCCCGGTGGGGGCAACGGCGGCGACTTCCACGCGCGCTTCCCCGCGGGCTTCGTTCTGCCTGCCGGACAGACCCTGGTCATCTCCCTCAAGGGGAGCACCGAGTTTGTGGCGGCCTATGGGCGCACCCCTGATTTCGAGCTGTTCGAGGACAGCCCGGTGCCCGACAACGTGCCCGAGCTGCGCGAGGCCTTCCCCGGCAGCATCAATGCCGGCCCACTGGGCGGGACCAACATTCCCGTGCTGAGTGACGTGGCCGAGAGTCTGGTGCTCTACACCTGGGACGGCAGTGCCGATCAGGTGATCGACCTGGACTACGTGATGTGGGGCAGCAACCCCAGTCCGCGGGTGGACAAGACCGGCGTGACCATCGGCGGGCACACCTACCTGGCGGACACGCCGGTGGCGGCCCAGGAACCGGTGGCCGCGGTGGGGCCCACCTTCCGCCATTCTTTCCGGCGCGTTTCCACCGATGAGGGCACCGAAACCCTCACCGGAGGCAACGGTCTGAACGGGCATGACGAGACCAGCGAAAACCTGGCGACCACCTGGGCCGATGTGACGCCCCCCGTCCCAGCTGATGACCTGGCCGAGATATTCCCCTCGGCCCCCATCGTCACGGCCCTGGAAAGCGGCAACGCCTACGGGGGCCAGGAAGTGACGGTGACCGCGGCGGTGGTCACCTTCGGCACCATGGATGCGGTCACCTTCCACTACAGTGTGGACGGTGGGGCGTTTGCCTCGGCGGCCGGCACCGATGCGGGTTCCGGCTCCTGGGAAGGGATCATTCCCGCCCAGGCCGAGGACGCCGTGGTGTCATTCTACTGCGTGGCCGAGAACGCCGACGGCGGAATGGCCACCTATCCGGTGGCTGCGCCGTTCTTTGGGACGGCCACCTACACGGTTGAAGAGGCGCCCGCGCCTCCGACCGTGGCCCACAAGCTGCTGATCTCCGAGGTCAGCACCGGGCAGAACATCTATCCCTTCACCGGGATGGAGCAGATCGCCATGGAATTCATCGAGATCCACAATCCGAATGACTTTGCCGTGGACATGAGCGATTACTACCTGACCGACGCCATCAATTACAACTTCAGCACCCAGCTGTACTGGTTCATCACCCAGGGCGATCCTGCTCAGGACACCATCGGCGGCGGACACTACAACGATTTCCATGCCCGCTTCCCCGCCGGCTACATGCTGGAAGCCGGGGGAACCATCACCATCTCCATGGCGGGCAGCGGCTGGTTCGAGGCCTACTTCGGCATCCTGCCCGACCTGGAAATGTACGAGGACGCTGCGGAGCCCGATCTGGTGCCGGACATGCGGCCGGTGTTCGTGAACCCGGGCGATGATCTGCCCGGCGACAGCATCTTCACCGCCGATCGTCCCACCACCAGCGGCGACCAGCTGCCCAAGGGTATTCCCGAGATGGAGGAGTTCTATGGCGAGCCTCTGATCCTGTACCACTTCGTGGAGGGAGCAGAGCTGGTCACCGACATTGACATCTTCGTGTGGGGTGACGAGAGGACCGGCAGCTATCGCTACGGTTTCGCCAAAACAGGCCCCGACTATCAGCCCGACACGCCCATCGACCTGCAGGACTGGTACCTGCCCCTGGACCAGTCGGGCACCCTGAGCTACACCCGCGTCGACGCGGAAGAGGGCACCCAGGCCACCAGCGGCGGCAACGGCGTGGACGGCCGCGACGAGACCAGCGAGAACGTGAGCGACACTTTCGACCTGCTGGGCTTCTCGCCCGGTTTCTTCCTGGCCGGTGGTGGGGGCGACGTGACGGCCATCAAGCTGATGGTGCCCGCCGCGACCTTCAACCCCTACCTGGGCGAGAACTTCCCCATCCAGGTGGTATCGCGCAGCAACAGCGAAACCCGCGTGCGGGTGTTCGACCGCGAAGGCCGGCTGGTGGTCAGCCTGTACGACAGCCGCTTCGACGGTGAGGCCTCGTCCTTCTCCGAGCTGCCGACGCGCATCACCTGGGACGGTCGTTCCGACACCTACGATCGCGTGCCGGCCGGCATGTACATCTTGCACCTCTCGGTCGTGGACGACGCGACCGGTGAAGAAGAAACCCAAACCGTGCCGGTGGTCGTGGCCACGCGGCTGAGCAACTAGAAGGAGGGTGAGCGATGTTCCGGACACATGAAAAACGCGGCCTGCTGCCGCTGCTGATGGTCCTGGTGGTGCTTGGCCTCTCGGCCCAGCCCGCCCTGGCCCTTTTCGAGGAAACCCCGGCCAGCGCCGCGTCGCGCAGCATGGGGGAAACCGGTGTGGCCGTGGTGGATCACGCCTATGCCGGATTGTACAATCCCGCCCAGCTGGCCACCGTCAGCCGAGGGCAGGCCGCCGTCAGCTACGTGCGGCCTTTCGGGTACAGCTACAACGAGTTCATGACCCTCGGTGGCGCGGTGCCCATCGACGCCCGCTACGGGAACCTGGGTTTCAACGTCACCAACTTCACGGTGCACTACCAGGACACCGATCTGCTCAAGGAAACCCGCCTGACCCTGGCCCATGGTCTGACCCTGTTCGAGGACATGCACTCGAGCATCCGGTTCGGCTACGCATTGAACCTGTACCGGGCCGAACTGGCCACCACGGTTTCAGGGGACGAGCCGGGCGATGACACGGCTCTGGGCATGGACGTGGGCATGCACATGACCCTGCGCAAGCGCACCCACATCGGGTTCAAGGTCCAGAACCTGAACAACCCGGACATCGGCGTGGACCAGGAAGAGCTGGGCCGTCGCCTGATCGCGGGCATCGCCTACGAGCCCTACGACGGCGTGGTCACCACCTTCGAGTTTGACAACGAGCTGGGGCAGGAGCTCCAGTACCACGGCGGCGTGGCCATGACCGTGGTCGAGGGCTTCCAGCTGCGCGCCGGCCTCGTGACCAACCCCAACAAGCTGACGGGCGGCTTTGCCTACAGCATCATGGACTTTGCCCTGGATTACGGGTTCTCCAGCGGGGGCGGCACCCTGGAAAGCACCCACCAGTTCGGGCTGAGGTTCGCCTGGGGCGGTGAGGCGCAGTGAGCATGAATCCCAAACGAGCGGATGGTTCCCGTGGACGCCGGTGGGCCTGGGTCGGGCTGGTCCTGGCACTGGCTCTGACCTGGTGTCCGGGACTGTCCGGGTCGCCGGGCGGTTCTGCCCTGGCGGCCGAAGCCACCCATCTGGACCTGAACCGGGCCAGCCTGGAAGAGGTGATGCAGCTGCCCATCTCTGAAGAGCTGGCGCGCCACATCATCGACCACCGCGACTACGTGCGTTTTTACGACAACGTGTTTCAGCTGATGGAAATCGAGGGGATGACCCCGGAGATCTTCGCTCAGCTGAAGCCCCTGGTTGCTACCATGCCCCCGCCGGAACTGGATGCCTCCATTGCCCGCCTGTCGGCCAGTTACCGGCAAGTTCAGCGCTACCTGGGCCAGGAAGGCTCCAACGAGGGCCTGGTGGACGAGTACCTGGACAAGCTGCGCAATCCCGAGAACATCAACCACATGGACCTGTACGACCTGATGTCGTACCAGATGGTTTCGCCGGTCGATGCCACCAACATCCTGAAGGCCCGCGAGCGGCTGGGGGCTTTCGAAAGCACCCGTCAGCTCCGGGGGAGCGAAGGTTTACGCTACTACTCGTACCGCAACCTGCGCGACTTCGTGGTGTTCAACGAGCAGGAGATGACCACCGGTGGCGGACTGAACGGCTACCTGCAAACCCGCTACTGGGAAACGCCCTATTCCAGCGATGACGACGAGCTGGGCGCCGTGGCCAAGGGTTTGCCGCGCCGGCGATTCCTGGTTGGCGAGACCGAGCTGTACCAGCCGGGCTGGATGAACAAGGTCCGCGTGACGGGGGAGCACGGGTTCTCCGCCGGCATGCTGTCCGTGCGCGAGTACGGAGAGCGTGACCTGGGCGAAACCGCCAAGGCTTACGTGGGCATCCAGGATCACGTCAAGGATGGCTGGGGCCTCAAAGGGGCCTACTTTGGCAACTTCCGGGCGGCCTTTGGCCTGGGACTGGTCATGGACAACACCGACTTTATCCATTTCCGCAAAACCGGCTTCGGCTTCAACAAGCGTATTCTGGGCGTGCACGGCGACCTCAGCCGCAGCCACGAATACAGCCTGACCGGGGCGGCGGCCGAGTTTTCGCTGGGCCGGGTGAATGCCTCGTTCTTCGCGTCCAGCGAGAAAAAGGACGGCATCCTCAACCCCAACGGCACCATCAATCGCTACGTGACCATGCAGCCCCGGCCCGATGCCCAGTGGCTTGAGGAGCGCGTGGTTGACGGGGTGCCCAGCGGCCTGCGCCGCGATGCCTTCAAGGAAACTCTGCTGGGCGGCAACATGAAAGTGATGCTGGCCCCGGGCACCTTCGTCGGACTCACGGGCTATCAGGCCAACTACGACAAGGGCTGGCAGGCCGACGTGTCTACCCTGGTGCTGGATGAGAGCCGTCTCGAGGCCCGGGACAGTGAAATCACCTCGTCCTATACCAGCGTGTTCGACTACGGCGACACCACCGAGACCTTCAAGTGGCGCCGCGTGATGGGAGCGGAGGCACAGGCCGTGCTGGGCAACACCTCGGTTCAGGCCGAGTACGCCTTCCTGCAGGACCCGCGCAACAGTTTCCTGGACAGCAAGAATCCCGACGCCTACATCGTCAACGTGTTCAGCCAGTGGAGCAACCTGCACCTGCTGGCCATCTTCCGTGACTATGACCTGGGCTTTGACAACCCTTACAACCGGGCCTTCAGCAACGACAATCGCTACGAGCAGACCATTCTGGATGCCCCGTACCGGCTGGATGACGATCTGTACACCTGGGTCGAGGCCAACGCGCCCCAGCCCAAGCCGGAAAAGGGCATCTTCCTGGACATGCGCTACCGGATCAGCCGCACGCTCATTCTCAGCGGGCTGCAGTACGACCAGTGGCAGCGCAAGTCCGACGGCGCCGATCTGATGCGTTACACGATCAAGGGCGAGTATCAGCCCCTGTTCAACCTGCGCTTCAAGGTGCGGCATCGCTACAGCAGTCGCAGCGAGAACAATCCCGACGATGTGCGGGTGTACCGCAACTGGGAAACCCGCTGGCAGATGACGGCCTTGCTGAGCAATTACAATCGCCTGGGGTTCACCTACGTGACCAGCAACGTGTTCTTTCCGTCGCGGCCTCGCCTGAGCGGCACGCCCGAGCCGGCAAGTAACCCGTCGGTGGGCACGGCCGGATCGCCGGCCCATGCCTTCGAAGCACGGTACGAGCACAACCTGACCCCGGGAATCAAGTTCACGTTCGCTTCGGCCGTGTACGACGGGTTCTTCTGGAATTTCGAGGGCAACGAGTTCGTGTTGCTGGACAACAACGGGTTCCGCAACTGGTTCAAGGTGGAAAGCCGGGTGTCCGAGCGCCTGCTGTTCCAGCTCAAGGTGACCCGGGACCACAACATGCCCACGACGTATCTGGATGTCCGGGAATTCGACAACGATTCCTACGGAGGCGTCCCCGACGCGAACTACGTTCCCAAGGATCAGACCTTTGTCCGTCTGCAGATGGATTACACGTTCTAGGCCACCGGGCCCCAACGCTTTGAAGATGCGAGGAGTCATTGACAATGAGCAAACGCACGACACATAAAGGAGCCCTTCTGGCTCTGACGGGTCTGATGGCCTTCCTGGGAATGGCGGGCCCCGCCCTGGCCGGTCCCCAGATCATGTCCGCCTACGGGGATCAGTTGCCCTGGTACTCGGCCGAGGTCAACGCCATGGGCGCCACCGGAGCCGCGCTGTACCGCGGGGGCTACTCCGCCCTGTTCAACCCGGCTTTTCTGGTGGCCGAGCAGTCGGTCCAGATCAATGCGGGCCTGGCTCTCGAGCAGTCGGCGGAAGATCGCTTCCAGCCTCTGTTCGACAGCTTCGACAACTACGTCACCGATGCGGCCATCGCCAGCAACCGGCAGCACTACTGGTCCACGGGCTTTGCCGCGGCCGGGCGGGTGCTGAACGGCGAGAAGTACCCGGTCACCCTGGGTGTGAGCCTGACCGACCGGTACCCCTTCGGTTACACCTTTGCCGAGGAGCTGCGCAGCCCTTACATCCACAACGATCCCACCCAGCGGGACCAGATCCTGGAAACCCGTCTGCATGAGGTGACCGGCACGCTCCGCCAGCTTTCGCTGGGCGCCGGCGTGGGCCTGGGCGACCGCTTCTCCGCCGGACTGGCCGTGAACTACGCCTTCGGCAACCGCAACGAGGTGACCACGGTGCGCGATCAGCTGATCGGCCTGGGCGAGGACGACGAGAGCTACCGCAACGAGTCGGACTACGAACTGAGCGGCGTCAACTTCACCCTGGGATTGCGCGGCCAGATCAACGAGCGCATCGAGGTGGGAGTGGCCTGGGAAAGCCAGCTGAATGTGGACGGCCACTTCGGTTTCGAGTCAACCACGGCCACCCCGGACACCACCTTGATCTCCGGGTACGAGGGGCACTACCGCTATCCCAACATCTTCCGGGCCGGATTGACCTTCCAGCCCCGGACCGATCCCCGGACCACCTTCTCGGTGGAAGTGGAATACAAGCCGTTCAGTGAAATGGTGGATTCGCAAAATCCTGGTTATGATAATCCCCAGAACCTGTCCGATGTGACGGACGCCCGGGTGGGCGTGGAACACGTGTTCTACAACGGCATGCCCCTGCGTTTCGGTTTCCGTTACATCGACACCTATGCCGACTGGGAAGCCTCGACCAGTGTCTTTTCCGCCGGCGTGGGCATGCCCGTGCACGGCGGCATGGTCTCGGCCACGGTGGAGCTGAGCAAGCTCACCAGCATTGGCGAGCACGTGTTCGGCTACCCCGAGGAGTACCTCGGTGACGGCTACCAGACCGATCCCGAGGCCCGGATCGAGGACACCCGCTTCCGGGTGGGCGTGGGCTACCAAGTGAACTTCTAGGGAAGCGAGATAGATGATGTTGCACGTGAAATTTCTTGTGGCGGCCCTGCTGACCATGGTTCTGGGAACCGGTCTGCCGGCTGCGGCCGCCAACCCGGCCACCGATGTGGATGGGGACGGCATCCTGCGGGTGCACCTGATCTGGACCAACGACCTGCACGGCCATATCGCGCCCGAGCCGGCCCGGTTCATGAACCCCGAGTTTCCTCCGCCCCTGGGCGGCGGGGCTTCGGCGGCCCGCTATATCAAGGAGATCCGGGCCAAGGCGGCCACCACCGGCGACGAGGTTCTGCTGGTGGATGTGGGCGATCTGTTCCAGGGCACCCCCATCGGAACCAAGACCCAGGGCACCGCGGTCATCGAGTACTTCAACTCGATTGGTTACGAGTTCGTGGTGCCGGGCAACCATGATTTCGATCTGGGCCGGGAGAACTGCGAACGCCTGGCCCGCATGTCCGATTTTCCCTGGATCAGCGCCAACATCGACGAGGAAAGCACCGGCCAGCTGGTCGACTGGGTGCAGCCCACTTTGATGCTGGAGTACCAGGGCGTGAAGATCGGCGTGGTGGGTATCACCACGCCCAGCACCGAGACCATGTCCTTTCCCCAGAATGTGGCGGGGCTCAAGTTCCAGCCCATGGCCGAGCGTCTGATCAAGTACCGCGATCAGCTCAAGGCCGAGGGGGCGGACATCATTTTCCTGGGTATTCATGAAGGGCTGCCCTACGACCCGAAGAAGGGCTGGCAGCGGATCACCGGGGCCACCGAGACCGAGACCGAGGCCGAGCAGCAGGGCACCTACGGGAGCAATCATTCCCATGGCGGCCAGAACCTGATGGAGCTGGTGCACGAGGTGTCGGGAATCGATTTTGCGGTGGGCGGTCACACGCATCGCGGGTACCACCACCCCTGGATCGACCCCAAGAACCACACCCTGTGCTTCGAGAGCTTCGGCAACGGGAGCAGTCTGGGCCATGCGGTGCTGCTGATCGACCGGAAAACCAAGACCCTGCTGGGCTACGAGCCGGCCCACGACCAGGGCACCCTGATCACCCTGTTCGAGGACGAGATCTGGCCCGACCAGGAAACCCGTGAGGTGCTGCGTCCGCACCAGGAAGCCACCGAGGCGGCCATGCAGGCCGTGGTGGGGACCTCGGCCATTGCCCTGGGCAGAGGTGGAGCCGGAGCCAACCTGGTGGGTAACCTGGTCACCGATGCCATGGTCGAGTACTTCGATGCCGACTTCAGTTTCCAGAACCTGGGTGGGCTGCGCGCCGATTTGCCGGCGGGCGATCTGCGGGCCCAGGACATCTTCAGCGTGCTGCCTTTCGGCAACGAGCTGGTGGTGGTCGAGATGGACGGCCGAATGGTGCGGCAAATCGTCGAGCGCAAGCTGGCCGGCAACAGCAGCGGTATCGTGACCGGCGGGGCCAAGATCTATTTCGACAAGACGCGGCCCGACTACGACCGGCTGGTGGAGTTCGAGGTGGGCGGGGCCCCCTGGGAGGCCGACCGCATCTACCGGGTGGTGTGCACCAACTTCCTGATGGAAGGCAACAGCGGGCTGCATTTCCTGACTTCCGTGCCTGCGGCGAACATCACCCCGACCCAGATCACCACCGCCGAATGCGTGGAGCACTACCTGTCTCTGCACAGTCCGGTGCGGCCCCGGGTGGATGACCGCTGGGTGGAAAAACCGGGACAGCCCCAGAAGGGCTACCTGGCCACGGAGTACTTGCCCTGACCTGCCGGTCGGGACTCCTTTTGTGGAAATGAGATATTATTTATAATATCATGTAAAATCGACACTTAGAGGATTTTCACACTCAAGCCCGCGGCGAACCATCCGATCATGGTTTCGTGGCGGGCTTGATTCTTCCAGGCCCACAGCCGGTGCCAGGGAAGGCGCCAGAAAAGGGCGGACAAGGACGTGAAAATCCTCAAGAAAGAAAAGCGCAACGACCAGCTCGTACGTTTCGCGACCCACATGAACAAGATGGTGGTGGGACAACCCAAGGCCATCGATAAACTTACCGACAGCTTCAGCCGGTTGATCGCGGGAGTTCACGACCCCGAGTCGCCGCTGTTGACCATGATGTTCATGGGCCCCACAGGGGTGGGCAAGACCGAGACCGTCCGGGCCCTGGCCGAGACCATCTTCGGCAACAAGCGGGCCTACACCCGGGTCAATTGCCAGGAGTACTCTGCCCACTACAACATCAGCAAGCTGCTGGGGTCGCCTCCGGGTTATGTGGGCGGCGAAATTCGCCCGCTGCTGGCCCAGGAAAACATCGACCGCCACCACAAGAAGGCCCTGGAAAAGCAGACGGGCATGGTCAGCGAGGCCGAGAGCAAGCTCTCGTCCATGTATCCGCCCGAGTCCGAGAAGAACCTGTCGATCATCCTCTTCGACGAGATCGAGAAAGCCCACCCCAAGCTGTGGAACCTGCTGCTGGGCATTCTCGAGGACGGCACCGTGGTGCTGGGAAACAACGAAGAGGTCGATTTCCGGCAGTCGATCATCATCCTGACCACCAACGTGGGCAGCGATGCCATGGGTGCCCACCTGGCCCAGAACAACATCGGTTTTTCCACCGGGCACAGCGACGAGAAGATGGACCGGGACATCGAGGACGCCGCCGTGCGTGAGGCCAAGAAGGTGTTCCCCTTCGAGTTCCTGAACCGGTTCGACGATATCATCACCTACCACACCCTCAAGCGGGCGCACCTGTTCAGCATCCTGGATATCCTGATTGCCCAGGTGCACCATCGTTCGCTGATGTGCTCGGAGCCGTTCCTGCTCGAGATCACGCGGGAGGCCAAGACCCGCCTGGTGGACGAGGGCAGCGACATCCAGTACGGCGCGCGGCCCTTGAAGAGGGTGGTGGAGAAGGAAATCGTCACCCCGATCAGCCACTACATCTGCAGCGAGCAGATCCGCAAGGGCGACCTGATCACCGTGGATCTTTCCGACGACGAGCTGGTGTTCCGCAAGGAGACCGGCGTGACCAGCTGGGAAGAGCTGGAAAGCCTGGGGCCCTTCCCCGAGACCCACTGGGCCAAGGAAGATCTGGGCGTCAAGGATGACGGTGGTGAGAAGAAGCAGATCGTCGAGGAGATCACTCAGGTGGTGGCCAACGCGGGGGCCATGACCGGCGCCGACGAGTAGCGCCACGGACCATCTTCATTTGAACACCCCCGGCTGGACATGGGTTCCGGCCGGGGGTTTCTGCGTCAGCCCTCGTAAAGGGCCGTGGACACGTCGACCGTGCGGCTTTCGGGTCTCATCAGCACGATGTCGATGAATCCGTCCGGACTCTCCTCGTGGTGCAGCACGTTCCAGGCGGCGAACAGGGTCACGACCTCGTCGTCGTGAAGGAAGAAGCGGTGAGCTCCGCTGGAGGGCTGTTCCAGCTCGCGGGTGCCGCTCTTGATCCAGGCGGAACCGGGCTGATTCCAGCCGGAATGGTCGGTGGACCAGGCGGTCAGAAACAGCATGCCACCGGGCCGGACCAGACGGGCCAGCGAGGTCGCCAGGCGGCCGGCCTCGGCTGCCGAAAGGCGGGGCATCAGTTCCAGGAACATGACCAGGTCGCAGTCGGTGGGAACCTTGCCGTCCAGCCAGGTCTGCAGGGAAAAGTGAACATCCTGGGCCAGTTCCAGCCCGGGGTCGCGGCCCTCGGGAGTGATGACGGCCACCTTGTCGCCGGGTTCATGGACCTGTCGGAAGATCTCGGCGAAGGGGGCAGGTAGTCTGGTGTCGCTCATATCCACCTCGTAAAAAACGGCCCGGGCCCAAGTTGACGGAACACTGGGAGCCGGGCCGTTCAGGTTTTCAGGGGCCGTTGTTTACGGCCAGTAGAGAATGCGTCCGCAGCTTTCGCACTTCTGCACCAGATTCACGTTGGTCTTGCTGACGAACGAGCTGGGGATGTTGGCGAAGCAGCCGGTGCACAGATTTTTCCGCACGGGCACCACGGCCTGGTCATGCTTGGTGGTCAGCCGCTTGTACATGCTGAGATGGCGGGGATCGATTTTCCCCATCAATTTTTCGCGGTCGTCTTTCAGCTTGTCCAGACCCTCATGCTTGAAGCCCAGAGCTTCCAGCTCATCGCCGTGGTTCTCGACTTCGCCGAGCATGGCGTCCATGTTTTGCAGCAGAACCAGCATCTGCAACTGGGGATTCATGCTAGGCCTCCTTCATGGCGGCGCAGAAGGACTCGTAGTCTCCAGCGGCCATGAGGTTCTCACGAAGATCGGCGTCTTGCACCCGATCGATCAGGGCAGCCAGCGACTTGATGTACTGGTGGCCGCTGTCCTGCGGGGGAGCAATGAGCATGAAGAACAGGTGAGTGGGCTTGCCGTCTTCCGAATCGAAGTCCACACCTTCAGCCGACTTGGCGATGAGGATGGTCAAACGCATGACCGACAGGGTGCGGCCATGGGGGAAGGCCACGCCTGGACCCACGGCGGTGCTGCCGAGCTCTTCGCGGTTCTGCAGCATCTTCAGGATGGTTTCGGAATTCTGGATGTCGGTGCCGGCGATCAAACCTTCGACCATTTCGGCCATGGCTCCGGCTTTGTCGGTTGCTTTCAGGTCAGTGAGGAAAAGCTCCGGTGAGGTGTGCTTCAAAACCTCGGCAATATCCATCGAATGCACCACCTTGAGAATGCAGGAAAAATATGTTACGACTGGCGTTCTGATCAAAAGCTAACTTATTCCCTGGTGATTAACAAGCCGCAATCTGGCGAGTTTTGCCTCCAGAGACGTCGAATCAGGAGAATGCCATCACGTTACCCACTTCAGACCCCCGCGGGCCCACGGCCGCAAACGAGCGCCGGGGCATCGTCATCCGCTCGACCGGCGGGCATTGTCAGGTGGCCGAATCAGGCCTGGTCTGGCGGTGCCAGGTCCGGGGCCGCCTCAAGAAAGGCCCAAGGCAGGAGCAAACGGTGGCCGTGGTGGGCGACGAGGTGCGCTTTGGCGTGCTGGACCTGGAGGCTGACCCTCCTCGTGGAGTCATCGAGGAAGTTTTGCCCCGGCGCAACCGCATCAGCCGCCTGGCCGCGCGACGCAGCGGCGGGCAAACCGAACAGGTGCTGATGGCCAATCTGGACCAGGTGGTGGCCGTGCAGTCGCTGCAGGAGCCGGCTCCCCAGACCGGTTTTGTGGATCGCCTGCTGGTGGCGGCCGAGCGCTTCGAGGTGCAGGGAGTGCTGATACTCAACAAATGTGACCTGGATGAGCGGGCGCACAAGCGCCAGCGCTGGGAATACTTCCGCGGGCTGGGCTATACCGTGCTGTTCACCTCGGCGGAGACAGGTGAAGGACTGGAAGAGTTCCGGGCCATCCTGAAGGACCGGATCAGCCTCTTGATCGGGGCCTCGGGCGTGGGCAAGAGCACCTTGCTGAACGCTCTGCAACCAGGCCTGCGCCTGCGGGTGAGCGAGGTGACCGAGAAAACAGGGCTGGGCCGCCACACCACCACCCGCACCGAGCTCTTCCCCCTGGAAGGCGGAGGGTTCATCGCCGATTCACCCGGCATCCGCGGATTTGACCCCTGGGCCATTGATCCTCTGGATGTCCGGGACTATTTTCCTGACTTCGGCGAAGCCTCCCGGACCTGTCGGTTCCGCACCTGCATGCACCGCGATGAACCCTCCTGCGGGGTCAAGGACCTGGTGTCTCTGGGGAAGATCCCCGGCTGGCGGCACCAGGCTTATTTGCAGTTGCTGAGTGATCTCGAGGAAAGAAAAAGCCGGCAGGGTTACAAGAACTAGTTCTTGAGCAAACCGTAAAAGCGGGCGGCCTCCTCACCTTCGTGCAGCAGCTTGTCCACGGGTAAAATGCCGGTCGGTTGTTGCCAGCGGGTGGAGTTTTCGGCCAGGCGCGAGGTTTGCCAGCCGGGCAAGGGTTGGCCCAGCCAGGTGGGTGACTTGGCGGTCAATTCGTAGGATCCGAGGGCCATGACGGCCAGAAACAGCAAATAGGTGCCGATGCCGGTCACTTTTTTCACGGGAACTCCTTCAGGGATTCCCCGTCTGTCAGCAAGAGACATGCCCATCGTGGGGCAGATCCGGGAGTTGGCTTGGGACAGGACACTTCACTTCACCGGGGATTCAAGCGGCACCTGACCGCCACGGTGGCCCGTTTTCTCCGACGTCGGCGGCTGTCCGCCACGGAATTGCGGTCGCTGAAGCCATCGACCATCCTGGTGGTGCGGCAGCACAATCAGATGGGGGACATGGTGTGCGCCACTCCCGTGTTTCGGGCCCTGGCCGAGGCTTACCCCGCGGCCCAGATTGGCCTGGTCACCGCGCCGGTGAACCGGGAAGTTGTCGAGAACAATCCCCACCTGGCGTGCATCTTCACCTTCGATCAGCGCATGTGGCGCCAGCCGGCCAGGCTGTGGTCCTTTCTCCGGGCGATCCGGGAATTCCGACCCGAGCTGACCTTCGTGCTCAGCAGCGTGTCGTTCTCCGTGACCAGTGCGGCCATCGGGCTGGCCAGCGGTGCGCGCTGGGTGGTGGGGGCCGACAGCCTGCCTTTCGGTTTTGATCTGAGTCGTCACGCGTTTTCCCTGGAACTGCCTTCTCAGCCTGAGCTGGACTGCCATGCGGTGGAGCACAGCCTGGCCCCCCTGCGGGCGGTGGGTCTGGGAACGGACAACCTGCAAACGGTGGTGGTCCCCGGCCCTGCAAATGTGGCCGAGGCCGAGGCCATCATGACCGACCTGGGACTGGCGCCGGGCTTCTGGGCCATTCACCCGGGGGCGGGGAAAAAGCAAAATATCTGGCCGGGAACTCGATTTGCGGATCTGGCGCAGCGCGCCGTGGCGGCGGGACGTCAGGTGCTGGTGTTGCATGGGCCCGCCGATGCCGAAGCTCTGCAGCAAATGATGTCCGGCCTGACCGCCGAGATCAAGGTGGCTCCGCGCTGCTCGGTGGGCACGGGGGCCGCTCTGCTGGATCGGGCCGACCGCTTTCTGTGCAACGACACCGGGGTCATGCATGTGGCCGGTGCCCTCGGGGTGCCCACGGTGGCCTTGTTCGGGCCCACGCCGCCCGAGCTGTGGAAGCCGCCCACCGATGCGGTGGTGGTGGTCAAGAGTCCCCGCCAGTCGGCCGATGACCGCGGCGGTGAGTTCGGCTGGATGGAAAACATCGAACCCGACCTGGTGTGGTCGGCGTGGCAGGATCTGCCCCGCCGATTCCCCGGATCGTTCTCCGACGGAAAGTGAACGCACCTTGGAACAGCTTTTCATTCACCTGCTGGTGCTTGTTTTTTCGGTGGTGGTGCACGAATACGCCCACGGGCTGGCTGCCTACCGCCTGGGTGACGACACGGCCCGTATCCAGGGTCGGTTGACGCTCAATCCCTTGAATCATTTCGATCCCATCGGCAGCCTGGTGGTGCCCGTGGTGCTGTTCATCACCGGGGGGATGATGTTCGGCTGGGCCAAGCCGGTGCCCGTGCGGGTGGGCAAGCTCAACGATCCGAAGAATGACCACCCCAAGGTGGCGGCGGCCGGGCCGGTGGCCAACCTCATGCTGGCGCTGATCTCTGCGGTGGGTCTGGGATTGACGGTGCTGGTGGCCGAGTCCATGGGCAAGGCCGGCCACGGGGAGGTCCTGGCGGTCAATTCGCCGGTGACTTTTTTCATGCTGCTGTTCAGGACAGGCATTCTCCTGAACGTGCTGCTGGCCATGTTCAACCTGGTGCCGGTGCCGCCGCTGGACGGCAGCTGGATCCTGTCCCGCGTGCTGCCCGTGTCCGCGCGAATTCCCTACGAGAATCTCAGGCGGTTCGGTTTCCTGCCCGTCATCGGCTTCCTGGTGTTGCTCCAGGTGTCGCCGCTGGGGACCTTCTTTCACGGTCTGATACGTCTGGTCTACGCCGCCTTCGTGAACATCACCTTGACCGTGAGCGGCCTGGCTTTTTAAAAAGCCACCCGTTCCGGATCGGGCAGATCCTCGGCGGCCGAGTAGTACACCACCTGCCAGGCACTTTCGTTGCCCGATTCATCCACCGAGGTCACGGCGTAGCGGCAGGGCCGCAGCAACGGTGACGCATCGACGAAGAAGGTGGCCGACGTGGGCTCGTCCATCAGGGGCAAAACCTGATCGAATGCCAGCCGGTAAACCAGATATCCCTGAAGATCACCATCGGTGGTGTTGGGTTGCCAAGCCACCTTCACCCGGGTGTTGTAGGTGGCGGCAGCCAAGCCGGTGGGAACCGCCGGGGGCGCCGTGTCCAGAGCGACCGGAGCCGCGACCTGGGTGTCGCTGCCCCCTCCACAACCGGCCAGGATGAAACTGCCCGTCAACAGGATCAGGATCAGGGAGCCGTTCGTTCCATTTCGCATCGTCTGCTTGGTATTCATGATTTGCTTTCCTGGTTGAGTCCGGGGGCTTTCACCATCAAGGCCTTCCGCGTTTCCACGGAAGGCCTCGGGGCACCCAGCGATGGGGAAACCGTTTCCGGCCATCCCTCGGACTAGTCCTGGTCCTGGATGTCGTGGGGCGTGTGCTGGCTGGTCCGCACCAGGGTGGCGCTGGCCACAGCGCTCTGGTTCCCGGAGGTGTCCACAGCGTACACGTTGTACACGTTGATACCCAGCTGAGGCGCAGGGTCCTCGTAGCTGGTCACGTTGGTGGGAGTGGCGATCAGGTCGGTGACCTGGCCGTAGCAGTCCCGGGTGACGACGTAACCGTCGAGGTCGTCGTCGGTGGTGTTGGCGGCCCAGGTGACAGTCGCCACGCCATCATATTCCACGTTCACGGCGGCCGGGACGGCCGGGGGAGCGGTGTCGATGGGGGTCTGCGTCTGGACGGGGCTGCTGTCATCGCTGCAGCCCACAGCGACCAGGCTGATCAGAGTGATACAAAACAGTGCGACGATCTTCTTGCTGCTGGCCATGGGTGGTCCTCCTTTTTACTTTCGCTAAGTTGCCCGAGTGGCTCTTATTTTGGCGCGGCCGGATGGGATCGGTTGCAGTGGCACAGTTGCTTTTTCTGCCCATCCGGCCGTTTCCATGGTCTCCATTTGCAAAGCTGGTGCCATTTGATTATTTGCAGGCTTAAATGACCAATAGGGTGGCCAGGAGAGGGAAGAAGGGTGAATCCTGGGGAACCACGGGGAACTCCGCACCGCGGTGAACCTCGTTGTGGTCTTGTGTCTTGCGAGGTTTTTGAGGAGAGATGTTGCAACTTGCCCGAAAATGAGAACGTATGGGAAGGAACGAGAAGCGAGACCCCCTGCCGGGGAACGATAAAGCCCTTGACAGTATGGAGTTTATGGATGATGATGAAACCAATATTCCGGTGAGGGATGTTCATTGGAAGTGAATGAACCAGGAGGATTATCATGACCAAGGCCGATATCGTTGAAGACATCGCCCAAAAAACAGGTCTGACCAAGAAGGAAGTGGCCGAGACGGTCGACCTCTTCCTCGACAAGATCGGCAGCCTGCTGGTGGAAGGACGGCATCTGGAAATTCGCGGTTTCGGGACCTTCAAGGTGAAGGAGCGCAAGGAGCGGATGGCCCGAAATCCCCGGACCGGAGAAGCTGTGCCTGTCCCATCACGCAAGGTGCCCGTCTTCAAGGTCTCCAAGATGCTGAAAGACAAGGTGGCCGGCGCGGAAGCCTGACCCAGGAATTGTCTGCTACTCAGGTGAGCATCGCCCACACGCTGGTGCCGGTAGCGGGCCGCGAAGTTTGAACAAGAACCGGTAACCCCGATCAATCCTGGGAGCCGGTTCTTGTCATGTTCCCCTCATGTTCCTCAACTCGAGGTCTGTTGAAATGATTTCCCAGCCGCCAATTTTCGATCTGCGGAGCGACACCATCACGCGCCCCACCCCGGCCATGCTCGAGGCCATGATGCACGCTGAAGTCGGGGACGATGTTTGGGGTGACGACCCGACCATCAATGCCCTGCAGGATCGCATGGCCGCCTTGCTGGGTAAGGAAGCCGCCCTGTTTGTCCCCAGCGGCACCATGGGCAACCAGCTGGCCCTGGCGGCCCAGACGCGTCCCGGTGACCAGATCATCGTGGAGGATGGGGCGCACATCTATCGTTACGAAGGTGGGGCCCCCGCCGGATTGAACGGTCTGCTGGTGACCTGTATCAAGGCCCCGGGGGGGCTGCTGGACTGGTCGCTGATCGCCCCGGCCATCAATCCTCCCGATGTCCATTCGGCCCCCTGTTCCGTGATCTGCCTGGAGAACACCCACAACCGGGCGGGTGGTCGTATCCTGCCCCAGGACCAGGTGGTCGAGATGGCCGAGGAGGCCCACGCTCGTGGACTGAAAGTCCACCTGGATGGAGCCCGCCTCTGGCACACCCATGTGGCCACCGGCCTTTCTCTGGCCGAACTGGTGGCGCCGGTGGATACCGTCAGTCTCTGTTTCTCCAAGGCCCTGGGCGCGCCCGTGGGATCCATTCTGGTGGGTGACGAGCCGACCATTGCGCGGGCCTATCGTTACCGCAAGATGTGGGGCGGCGGCATGCGGCAGGCGGGATATCTGGCTGCGGCCTGCCTTTTCGCTCTGGATCATCATGTGGCCCGCCTCGCCGATGACCACGCCTTTGCCCGCAGCCTCGCTTCCGGGCTTGCCAGCAGCCGTCTGGCCGTCAATCATCCGGTGGATACCAATATTGTCATCTTCGATGTGGACGCCCCGGGGGGCGAACATTCCCTGGTGACCCACCTGGAACGGCAGGGTGTGCTGGCCGTGGGGTTCGGCGCGGGCAGGGTGCGGTTGATTCCCCACCTGGACACGCCTCTCGCGGCCCGGGAGCATGTGCTGAACGCCTTGAATTCCTTCACGGGAGAGGTTTCTTGAAAATCGTCATCATCGGGGCCGGGGCCGTGGGATTCGAACTGGCCCGTACCATCAGCCGGCGCGAACACGACGTGATCCTGGTCGAAAAGACGCAGGAAAAAATCGACCGCGCGGCCGAGCACGTGGATTGCCACTTCGTCATGGGCAGCGGGGTCAGTCCCGAGGTCCTGCGCAAAATCGGGATGACCGACTGTGATCTGTTCGCCGCGGTGACCGACCGGGACGAGGTGAACATCATCGCCTGCCAGACGGCTCACGCGCTGGGAGCGCGCGTGAAGGTGGCGCGGGTCCGGCAGGAGGATTACTACGAGGATCACCGGCTGATACTCGATGGTGTCGATCTGGCCATCAACCCGGATCACGAGGCCGTCCACGCCATCCGCATGGTCCTGTTCCAGACGGGCGCCAACGAGGTGCACGAGTTTGCCGGCGGCAAGGTGCGAATCAGCGGGGCCCGTGTCGAAAAGGGATCGACGGTGGAGGGGCTGACCCTGGCCGAGATCAACCGTCAGCTGGGAACCCGCATCGCCCTGGTGACGACCATCGTGCGGGGTGAGGAGACCCTCATTCCCCGGGGAGACACGCGCATCATGGCCGATGACCAGGTGTTTCTGGCCGGCCGCCGGGCCACCGTGGACCGCAGCCTCATCTACTTCCGGGCCATGACCCGCAAGCTGGGCAAGGTCATGATCGTCGGCGCCAATGCCATGGGGCGCGAACTGGCCCGGGACCTGATGTCGGCCGGGGTCAAGGTCAAGCTCATCGACCGCAACGAGGACAAGTGCCGCCTGGCCAGCGAAAACCTGCGCCATGCCCTGGTGCTGCACGGCAACGGCACCGACAGCAACCTGCTGGAGAACGAGGGGGTGGCCGACATGGACGGCTTCGTCTCGGTCAGCCGGGACGAGGAAACGAACATCATGGCCTGTCTGCTGGCACGTCATCTGGGGGCGGCCAAGACCGTGTGTCTGGTCAACCGGCCCGATTACGTGCCCTTGCTGCCCATCCTGGGTGTGGATTCGGCCATCTCGCCGCGGCTTTCCACCTCCGCCTGGATTGCGCGATTCGTCAAGCGAGGGGCCGTGATCAGTGCCGAAAGTCTGGGTTACAGCGGGTCGGAAATTCTGCAGCTGCGCGTGGGCAAGGGCTGCCCCTGGCTGGGCAATCCTCTGAAGGAACTGCCCTTTCCCTCCGATGCCGTCATCGGTGCCGTGCTCAAGCACGGCCAGGTCCTGACGCCCCGGGGCGATACCATTTTACGCGCCGGAGACGAGGTGGTGGTGTTCGCATTGTCGGGGAGCGCCACGGCTGTCGAGGACTTCTTCGCGGGCGGGGAAAGTTGAACCTCCTGGCGGTCATCAAGGTCCTGGGCTTCCTCCTGCTGGTGACGGCGGGATGCCTCCTGTTGCCCGCTCTGGTGGCGCTCATCTACGGTGAGGGTGATTGGCCTTATTTCCTGGCGGCCAGCGGCATCGGGGTGCTGGTGGGAGGCTCGACCCTTCTGCTTTTGCGGGACACACCGGAACTGCGCGTGCGTGAAGGTTTTGCCGTGGTGGCGTTCGGCTGGCTGGTCGTGGGCCTGCTGGGTGCGCTGCCCTTCTGGTTGAGCGGGCAAATTCCCTCGTTCACCGATGCAGCCTTCGAGAGCATCAGCGGATTCACGACCACCGGGGCCTCCATCCTGACGGATATCGAAGGCCGATCGCACGGCACCCTGTTCTGGCGCGCCTTGACGCACTGGCTGGGGGGCATGGGAATCGTGCTGCTGGCCCTGGCCATTCTCCCTCTGCTGGGAGTGGGCGGCATGCAGCTGTTTCGGGCCGAGGTCCCGGGCCCTGTGGCCGAGCGTTTGACCCCTCGCATCCGGGAAACGGCCAAGCTGCTGTGGATGGTTTACGGGGCGTTGACCCTGGCCGAAACCGTGGCCTTGTTGCTGGCCGGCATGAACCTCTTCGACGCCGTCTGTCATTCCTTCGCCACCATGGCCACCGGCGGGTTCAGCAACCACAATTCCAGCGTGGGTGGGTACAACAACCCGGCGGTGGAATGGGTGATCATCGTGTTCATGTTCCTGGCCGGAGCCAACTTCTCATTGCATTACCTGGCCTTGACCGGGCGTATCCGGGCCTATGCCAGGGACGAGGAGTTCCGGTTCTACGGGGCCATCGTTCTGGGGGCTACCCTCCTGATCGCTGCCGCCCTCATCATGGGGCAGCACTATCCCGACGTGGGGACCACCGTCCGCGCTTCCTTGTTCCAGGTGGTGTCCATTTTGACGACCACCGGTTTCGGCACGGCCGATTACCTGCTGTGGCCTCCGGTCGCGCATGTGATCCTGCTGGTGCTGATGTCCGTGGGAGGCTGCGCCGGGTCCACCGGCGGCGGCATCAAGGTCATGCGGGTGCTCATCCTGTTGAAGCATGCCCGGCTGGAAATGAAGAAGATGCTGCATCCCCGGGGCATCTATACCTTGTGGTTCAACGACCGGCCGGTGTCACCCGCCTTGCAGACCAACGTCCTGGGGTTCTTTCTGCTTTTTGCCTCGGTCTACGTGCTGGGGGTGTTGCTGCTGGCGATGGGCGGACGCGATATCGTCACCAGCGTGGGGGCCACGGCCGCCACCCTGGGCAACATCGGACCCGGTCTGGGCGAGGTGGGGCCGGCCTGCAATTACGGCGGCCTTTTTCCCTGGGAAAAATGGCTGCTGGTCATGTTCATGTTGATCGGACGGCTGGAGATCTTCACCGTTCTGGTTTTGTTGCTGCCTGAAGCGTGGCGCAAGAGTTGATTCTATCGGAAAACCAAGGGGAAGGACTGATGGTGTACCCGGAACTGGAACGGCCTGAATGGGCACTGGAACCTTCGGTGGCGGCGGCGGGTGCCGTGGCCTTCATTCGTGACATCACCGCGGCGGCGGGCATGGACCAGCTGGTGGTGGGTCTCAGCGGCGGCATCGATTCGGCTGTGGCGGCCGGGTTGGCCGTCAAGGCCCTGGGATCCGAGAAAGTGCTGGGGATCATGATGCCCTACGCCACCAGCAGCGCGGCTTCTTTGACCGACGCCCAGGCGGTGGCGGAGTCTCTGGGGATGAAAACCGAAAAAGTGGACATCACTCCCCTGGCCAATCCTTTCCTGGATGGTATTCCCACCGATCAGCAGGTGCGCCGCGGCAACATCATGGCCAGGTGCCGCATGATGGTTCTCTATGATCGGTCGGCCCGCGACGGGTCCCTGGTGCTGGGCACCGGCAACCGCACCGAAGGGCTGCTGGGTTACACCACCATGTTCGGGGACAACGCCTGTGCCCTGAACCCCATCGGCCAGCTGTACAAGACGGAAGTCCGGCTGCTGTCCGCCTGGCTGGAACTCCCGGCCAGCGTGCTCATCAAGGCCCCGAGCGCGGACCTGTGGGAAGGTCAGTCCGACGAGGATGAGCTGGGCTTCACCTATGCCGAGGTGGATCACCTGCTGCATCACATGATCGACGAGGGGCTGGCCGACCGACAGCTGGCCTCTCTGGGATTCGGCGCGGAGATGGTGACCAGGGTGCGGCAGCGGGTCCGGGCCATGGCCTTCAAGCGTCAGCTGGCGCCGGTGGCCTCCATGGAAGGGCGGCCCGATCCGGATGCCCTGGCGAGCACCCCGGAAGAGACTCCCGACGATTTCAAGGATGGGGGCTTCCATTGACCCTCGACGGTCAGCTCACCGTGACCCTGCCGGAGGTGGATTTTCCCGCCGGGCTGTGTCATTTCGTGGCCACGCCCATCGGCAACCTGGCCGATGTGGGGCTGCGTGCTCTGGCCGTCCTGGCGGCGGCCGAGGTGGTCTATGCCGAGGACACCCGTCACACGCGCCGTCTGCTGGATCGCTACGGCCTGAAGTGTCGACTGTTCAGCTACCACGATCACAACAAGGCCCAGGTGGTGCCGCGCATCGTGGCGGGATTGCAGGCCGGGGAAAAGGTGGCCATCGTCAGCGATGCGGGCATGCCCTGCATCAACGATCCGGGTTTCTCCCTGGTGAAGGCGCTGCTGGCGGCCGACTTGCCCTGGACGGTGATCCCCGGGCCCAGCAGCACCCTGGCGGCTCTGGTGCTGTCGGGGTTTTCACCTGACCGTTTCCTCTTCATGGGGTATCTTCCCCGCAAGAAGGGACAGCGGAAGAGCACCTTGGCCGAGGCGCTGAACGACCCCGGGACCGTGATTTTTCTGGAGAGCTGTCACCGGATCGCCTCGACCCTGGAGATCCTGGCCGAGATTGCGCCGGAGCGGCGCGTGGCCATTGCCCGTGAGATCACCAAGCTGCACGAGGAGACCCTGCGGGGCACGGCCCCCGAGCTGGTGCCCCTGATGACGGGCAAGCGGCTCAAGGGAGAGCTGGTGCTGGTGCTGGAAGGTATGAAAAAACCCTGACCTTGCCCATGCCGCCTGAAGCGCCATGGGCAAGCCTGGAGGAACCATGGATTTTGCCCAGTTCAAGAAGGATTTTCGGGACCGCTTGCGGCCTCTGATCCTGGCCCTCGACACCATGGGCTTGACCCCGCTGGCGGTGTCCCTGATCGG
Source organism: Candidatus Krumholzibacteriia bacterium (assembly GCA_036351155.1). GTDB lineage: Bacteria > Krumholzibacteriota > Krumholzibacteriia > LZORAL124-64-63 > LZORAL124-64-63 > LZORAL124-64-63. The sequence goes on from JAZBOO010000245.1 coordinate 29,382, forward strand.
GCTGGTGATCACTGCGCTCAGCGGCTGGATCATCGCCACGGGCGCTCTGTTTCTGGGGGCCCTGGTCTTCCTGATCGGATCGGGCTTCGACATGCTCGACGGCGACCTGGCACGGCTTCAGGGCACGGTCTCCAGGCGGGGTGCGTTCCTGGATTCCTGTTTCGACCGCCTGGGCGAGGCCTTCCTCTTTGCCGGGCTGACCTGGTACTTCGCGGGATTGCCCCGGGGTGAGGGGCAGCTGGCTCTGCTGCTCATCACCGGTACGGTGGTCGGCAGCCTGACCACCAGTTACGTGCGGGCACGGGCCGAAGGAGTGGGCGAAACCTGCTTCGTGGGCTTCCTGCAGCGGACCGAGCGAGTTATCCTGCTGACGGCGGGCCTGTTGCTCGGACGCTGGGCCCTGGTCCCGGTGCTCGGGTTCCTGGCCATTGCCACCCTGGCCACCACCGTGCAGCGGATCGTCCACGTGGCCGCCAAGCTGCCCGGCCCGGAACCGAAATCGGCCCGTCCCATCACACCCGAGAACGATACTGATGATCAAGCCGGGGATGGTGTTTGATGTCTCCCCACCGCGGTGAGCCGGTCGACCTCGGTCTGCTGATCACTTTCGAGGGCCCCGAGGGGAGCGGCAAGTCCACCCTGATCAAGGCCCTGGCCGAGATGATGGCCGCCAAGGGTGAGCAACCTCTGGTCCTGCGCGAGCCGGGCGGGACGGAAATCGGCGAGCGGATCCGGAACATTCTTCTGGATCCTGCGTCTGATGCCATGTGTGCCGAAACGGAATTGCTGCTCATGGAAGCGAGCCGCGCCCAGCTGGTGCGCGAGAAGATCAATCCGGCCATCGAAGCGGGAATGATCATTCTGTGCGACCGCTTTGCCGATGCCTCGGTGGCCTACCAGGGGTTCGGACGCGGGCTGGGAGAGAAGAAGGTCGAGGACCTCAACGCGTTCGCCCTGGGTGGACGGGAACCCGATTTGACCTTTTTGTGTATGTTGCCTCCTGCCGAAGGGCAGGCTCGTCTGGTGAACCGTGCTACCGACCGGCTGGACCAGGAAACGGCCGAGTTCCACCAGAGGGTGTACGAGGGTTATCTGAGCATGGCTCATTCCGGGGCCCAGCGTTTCCGGGTGATCGACGCCTCGGCTGATCCCGAGGCCATGCTGGACCAGGCTCTGACCTTCTTGAAAAGGTTGGAACACGGATTGCTTAAATATCTATAAGAACGGGACGAATAGAGAAAAGACCCCCGACCGGGCTTTCCGAATATTTTCCGTATTTTCCCGCCAAGAGCGAAGGGACCGTTATGTTTGACCACTGTGCGACCAGTTTTCGCGCCCCTGTTTTTGCCCGATTCTGGCTGATGCTGGCCCTGTTTTGCCTGCTGACCCCCATGGTGGCCACCGCCCAGGGGCCGGCCACGCTGGTGGAGGAAACTGCGGACAAGCCCAAGGATCCGGCCACCAGACGCCGTGAATTCTATGACAATCTCAAGTTGCTGGGGGATGTCTACGAGCGCATCCTGAACAACTACGTGGACGAAAAAGACGCCCACGAGGTCATGGAAGCAGGCGTCAAGGGCATGCTGGACGCCCTGGACGAGCACAGCAGCTACCTGCCCCCGGTGAACTACGAGGATCTCATGATGAGCACCGAGGGAGAGTTTGGCGGACTGGGCATCAGCATCCAGCCCCGCGACCACTATCCCACCGTGGTGTCGCCCATCGAGGGGACGCCGGCTTTTTACATGGGAATTCAGGGGGGTGACCAGATCATCGAGATCGAGGGTGAATCGTCCTACGATTTTTCCAGCCGCGATGCGGTGAAGCTGCTGCGGGGCACGCCCGGCACCAAGGTGAACATCACCATCAAGCGGCCGGGTGTGGAAGCCCCCATGCCGTTCACCATCACGCGGGACATCATCAAGATCGAAAGTGTGCCCTACGGGTTCATGATCGGTGATATCGGCTACATCCGGGTGCAGAACTTTGCCCGCACCACGCGCGACGAACTCAAGGCCAAGCTGGACGACCTCACGGCCCAGAACATGCGTGGCCTGATCCTGGACCTGCGGTTCAATCCGGGGGGCCTGCTGATGGCGGCCCAGGAAGTGAGCGAGCTGTTTCTGGAGCGGGACAAGCTCATCGTGTTCACCAAGGGACGGTTGCGCGAGCAGAACCAGAGTTATTACAGCGAGGCCCGGGGCGAGGTTTACAACAAGGTGCCCATGGTCGTCATGATCAACGGCAGCTCGGCCTCGGCCAGTGAGATCGTCTCGGCAGCGATCCAGGACCATGACGCCGGTCTGGTGGTGGGACGCACCAGCTTCGGCAAGGGGTCGGTGCAGACCGTGTTCCGGCTGGACGAGGACGAGGCCCTCAAGCTGACCACGGCCCGATACTACACGCCCAGCGGGCGATCTATCCACAAGGAGCGGCCCCGCCACCCCGACACCGAGGCCATGGCTGAAGCGATGGCCGCCGGTGCCGACGCGCCCGAGCTGGACCCCGATCCGGCGGACAAGGAAATGGAACGCTTCAACAAGGAAAAGTACTACACCGACAGTGGCCGCGTGGTCTACGGGGGGGGCGGCATCACGCCCGACATCGAAATTGAGCAGGATCTCCTGACCGACTTCGAGGTGGCCGTGGAACGGGACGGCGCCCTGTTCAGCTTTGCCGTGGAGTACGCCAACGAGCACACCGGCATCACTTCCGAATGGCAGGTTTCGGATGAAACCTATGCGGCCTTCAAGAGCCATCTGAAGGAACGGGAAAAGATCGAGGAGTACCTGGGAGTCTTCGAGATGTCCCTCAGCGACTCCCTGCTGGATGCGAACAGCACCTTCCTGAAGCGTGGTATCCGCCGGGAGATGGCGCGTCGTCAGGCGGGCCCCGAGGCGGCTTACCGGGTGGCCATCGAAGCCGACACCCAGCTGGACGAGGTGCTGGACCTGTTCAAACGGGCGCGGACCCTGCCCGAACTGCTGGCGGCGGCCGAAGAGTGGAACACCCAGCAGCTGGAGCAGCTGGCCATCGAGGATTCCAAGAAAACGGATGAGACGGTGAAGAACTGATCTTGCCGGAACATCCTGGCATCTGAAAAGGCCGGCCCCCTATGGAGCCGGCCTTTCTCTTGTCGGGAACCGGTGACCCTCGCTCTCAGGATTTCTTGATCAGCCTCGTCGCCGCGGCCACCACGCCCCCCACATCGCTCAGATCGGTGGGGATGATCATGGTGTTGCTCTCCTTGGCCAGGTTGCCGAATTCCTTGATGTATTGCTCGGCCACCCGCAGGTTCACGGCGTCCGAGCCGCCAGGCATCTCGATGGATTCGGCGATGTTCCGGATACCCGCAGCCGTGGCCCTGGCCACCAGCTCGATCTCCTGGGCGCGGCCTTCGGCCTCGTTGATCCGCTTCAGCTTTTCGCCCTCGGAGGTCAGGATCGCCCCCTGCTTTTTCCCCTCGGCCACGTTGATCTCGGCCTGGCGGGCTCCCTCGGACTCGGCAATGGTGGCGCGTTTCTCACGCTCGGCCCTCATCTGCTTTTCCAGGGCGTCGCGCACCGTCTGGGGAGGATGGATGTTCTTGATCTCGTAACGGGTGATCTTCACGCCCCAGGGGTCGCTGGCCTTGTCCACCGCCGCGATGATGGAGTGGTTGATGGCATCGCGCTCCTCGAAGGTGCGGTCCAGTTCCAGCTTGCCGATTTCCGAACGCATGGTGGTCTGCGACAGCTGCGTGGAGGCGAACAGAAAGTTCTCGATGCCGTAGCTGGCCTTCACCGGATCAATGACCTGCAGGTAAAGCACGCCGTCCACTTCCACGGCGATGTTGTCCCGGGTGATGCACGTCTGGGGCGGCACATCGACGGCCACCTCCTTCAGGCTGTGCTTGTACGAGACTCGGTCCAGAAACGGGGTCAGGATGTGAAATCCCGCATTCAGGGTGCGCGAGTACTTGCCCAGCCGTTCGACGATGTAGGCGCTCTTCTGGGGCACGATACGTGCGGTATTCAACAGGGTGATGATGATCAGGACCACCAGTCCCCCGGCAATGATCGTTCCGGCCATGACTAACCCTCCTCTTTGAGTATGGCGGGGCGCACCACCAGGGTGATGCCGTCCACGCTTTCTATGATGGCCCGGTCTCCCTCCGGGATGGCATGATCGGAGCGCGCTTTCCAGCGGGCGCCCTTGAACTCCACTTCGCCCTCGTCCCCGTCTGGCACGATGGCGTTGGTCACTTTCACTTTTTGTCCCCTGAACTCGTCGATGTTCTCGTCCAGGCCGTGATCATCGCCCACATAGCCGATGAACCGGTTGCGGAACCATTTGCGCAGCAACACCAGCAGCAGGACCGACGAGATGGCAAAAGTGAGCAGCTGGCTGGACCAGCCGGGGGTGATCCCCAGCCAGGAGGTGATGGCGGTGATCCAGGCGCCCATGCCAAAAAAGACCAGGATGATCCCCGGCAGCATGAACTCCAGAAGGACCAGGGCCAGGCCCACCAGAAACCAGATCAATTCGGGGCTGAAGCTCATGGCAACTCCTCCGGCACAAATGAAGGCCAACAATCAATCCAGAGGAATTAACCCGCAGGAGCGAGTTTTATTCAACAGAAAACCGCCGCACTGGAGAGTGCGGCGGTCATCGGTTGTTCCGGAAGAAAAAATCAGGCCGTCGGGGCTGGCTCTTCCTTCAAGCAGTGGCGGTCCAGCAGCTCGATCAGCTTGCCGAACTGCGGCTTGCTGATGAAATCATCGGCGCCCACATTCTCGCATTTTCGCACGATCTGATCATTGATCAGTGACGAGAACATGATCACGGGAATGTCGTTCAACTTCAGGCTCTCCTTGATGTTCCGGCACATGGCCAGGCCGTCCATCACCGGCATCTCGATATCGCTGATGACCCCGCTGAGATACTCCTGAATGGGGCGCCCTTCCTGCGTGGCCGTTTCCACCAGCGCCACGATGGCATCGAGGCATTCACGGCCGTTGGGGAAAGTGCGCAGCTTCAGGTAGCTGCCCTTCTTGAGTTCGCCTTCAACCTTGGCCGAAATGATGGCGGAGTCTTCGGCCAGGAAGATGACCTGTTCAGCACGGCGCTGGGCCAGAGGATGGTCGGGGTCCTCGACCACCAGGTTGACGTCCAGGCCGCCCGGTAGAATCTCGGCCACCACTTTTTCCATGTCCACCAGGAGAATTTCCCGGTTCTCGATCTGCAGGGAGCCCGTGAACTTGCTCTCGACCGAGGAGAGGAAGGGGCTCAGGCTGTTGATCGATTCCCAGCTGGTCCGGTGGATCCGGTTCACGCCGTCGACCAGGAAGGCCGTCTTCAGGTCATTGAATTCCATCACCAGGACCAGCCTGGTGGGGGGCTCTTCCTCGGTGCCGGCCGCCTCGGTCGTGTCTTCATCCACAGGGGCGGGCAAGGCCTCGTTCAGCTCGGGCGCCGTGACCGTGTCCACGGCCGCCTGGATCTCGTGATCCTCCACCGGCAGCACGGTGTCCATCTCCCGGGCCAGGTCCACCAGCGTGATGCAGTTGTCTCTGAACAGAAGGGTTCCCACCACCGCATCGTGGCAAAGCTGGATGTGTGTCACCCGGGAAGGGTCGAATTGCTCGATGGCCTGGATTTTCAGGACGTTGACGCCGAAGGGCTGTCCACCGAGAACGAATTCCAGGATTTCCACCTCGTTGGTTCCCGATTCCAGGAGAATACTGTCGTTGGCCATGCTCTTGCCTTCCTGATCCGATATGAGTTTTAGTTTAGCCTACCAGGTTCAACTTGTGCATCACGTCTTCCAGGAGGAAACCGTCCTCGCCGGCCAGATTCAGGAATCGGAAACCCGCCGTGAAATAGCTGGGATTCTGGTCATGATTGCAATAGACGACCTCGCAGGAAAGGTTGACGTCCGTCTTGTCTCGCGCCATGACGGGCAGGACAATCCGGAAGTCGAATTTCCGTCCAACTTGAAGCTGCTGCTGGCAGATGATCATCATGCCATCGGCCGTGATATCCACCACACGCCCGACCACTCGCCCGCTTTCGTTGTCAATCACCTTGACGTGGTGAGGTGTGTTTTTTCTTGGCCTGCGTCGATGTTCCCTCATGGGGGTCCTTTCAGGGAATGGGGGTTCACCCTTGGTTCAGCAATCTTTTCGGCCGATCAAGCGGTTCCTTGAGCGGGGAAATGCAATTTGCTCCGTTCAGGTCCCGCATGTATCATGCCGACCGGGATACAAATTTCGGGTCAGAGGAAATGAGGAACCATGGATCAGAAATTCGACATCAGCGTCACCTCGGAAGTGGGACGGCTGCGCGGGGTCCTCTTGCACCAGCCGGGCCAGGAAGTGGCCAACATGACCCCGGAAACGGCCGAGAGGGCGCTTTATAGCGATATCCTCAACTTGACGGTGGCCCAGGAAGAGTATCGACAGCTCGAAGGAGTGCTGGCCAAGCGTTGTCGCGTGTTCCAGGTGACCGACCTGCTGACCGACATCTTGTCGAACAGCCGGGTCCGTTCAGGGCTGGTCCGGAGGATCTGTGAGGCCGAGGGCGCGCCGGAGATCGCCGATGTCCTGCTTGAAACCGAGCCCCCGGAGCTGGCCAGGTTCCTGATCCAGGGGGTGCCACTGGTGAAGGACAATCTCAGCCGCTTTCTCAGCAAGGACCGCTATTCGCTGCCGCCCCTGCACAATTTCTTCTTCACCCGGGACTCGGCGGTGGTGGTGCGGGATCGCGTGCTGATCAGCCGCATGGCCAACCCGGTGCGTGGGCGTGAAACCCGCATCGTCGAAAGCATTTTCGATTTTCATCCCCTGTTCAATGCCCGGACGGTCAATCCGGCCAGGTTGGGCGGCGGCGGAGGACAGGTCACCATCGAAGGTGGCGATGTGCTGGTGGCGGCCGAGGATATCCTGGTGGTCGGCATTGGCCAGCGGACGTCCTGTCGGGCGGTCGACTTTCTCATCGACCGGGTCAAGGATCTGGGGATCTGCCAGCATATCGTGGTGCAGTCCTTGCCCGAAAGTCCCGAGTCTTTCATCCACCTGGACATGGTCTTCACCTTGCTGGACCGCGATTCCTGCATGGTGTACGAGCCGGTGATCCTGCAGACCCACCACTTCGACACGGTGCACATCCACGTCGAGGGAGGCCAGGTGGTCAGTATCCGGGAAGAGGACACCATTCTGACCGCTCTGGCCAAG
>JAZBOO010000246.1:0-6619 GCA_036351155.1 Candidatus Krumholzibacteriia bacterium
CCCACCGACACCGGCCAGACCAGCTGACTGAAGACCATGGCCCCGAAGGTGGCCAGCAGGGCGGCCACGAATTCGAACACCCGGCCCATGGAGGGGTAGCGCCCGGCCAGGACCGCCAGCACACCGGTGATCAGACCCAGGCCCGCGGCCGTGGCCATCTCCACCAGACCGCCGCCAAAAAACCGGGCCGCGCCCCCGCTGATGACCGCAAACGCCAGGGTGGTCAACCCAGGACCGTAGCGCAAGGGTGCCCCATCGATGGTGTGCAGACGACGATCGGCCTCCTCCACCGGGATATCCCCACGGTACAGAGCCTCCACAACCTCATCCAGTTCGACCAGCTTGTCCAGTTGCAGGTTGCCGGGCTGCACCCGGCTCAGGGCCGTATGCTGGTTGCCGGGTTCGCCGAAGGAGGAGATCAGGGAAGTGGGTCCCGAAAAGAATTCACTGCGGATACCGAGCCGCTGGGCGGCATTGCCCAGCGCATCTTCCAGCCTATGGGCCGGGATGCCGTAGCTGTGCAAGGCACGGCCCAGTGCGATCAGGAATCTGATCCGCGGATCGGAATTCAGAGGAGCCGGTGTATTCACGTGCCAACACTCGCCCGGGCTGGGGTCAACTGCGCGCAGGAGCCAGACTGGCCGCCGCCCCGCAAATCTCACCCATGTTCTCCGCCAGATCAAGGCGCAGGTCGTCCACCAGGTCGGCAGGCAGGCCCAGGATCACCAGATCCTTGACCAGCTCATCCAGCCGGGTGTCCTCCGGCTCCAGGGTCGCCGCCTCGGCCAGCAGGTTGCCCGCCACCACCGCTCGGACCACGCCTTCAACGGGCAAGTCCTTCGGCCCATCGTGATGCGCGCCGATGGGATCGATCAGGATCTGCGGAAAACCCCACTGGGCAGCCAGCAGCGATCCGGCCTGACAATGGGAAAAGCCCAGGGCCTGGATTTCCGTCCCCGGATCCCGCACTTCCCCGGTAAATCCCAGGTCTGCGAGAACCGGGTTCAGCACCAGCAAACCGATATCGTGGATCAATCCCGCGGTGAAAGCTTCACACTGCAGGGGGCCCATGCCCAGGTGACGCGCCGCTTCCGAAGACGCCGACGCTGTCAGGAGAGAGTGGTTCCAGAACTGATCGCGGGTCATCCCGTAACCCTTGAGATCTCGGCGCAAGATGGGCACCATGGCCGTGGCCAGGCCCAGCGTGGCGGTGCGGCGATTGCCCAGCATGACCAGGGCATCCCGCACACTGGCGATTTCGCGACGCACACCGTAAAAAGCGGAGTTGCTGATCTTCAAAACGTTGCTGGTCATGGCCGGGTCTCGGTCCAGAACCTTCTGCACCTGACCGGCACTGGCCAGAGGATCGGAGAGCAAGCGTAAAAGATCCACCACCGTGGCCGGCAAAACGGCCAGCTTCCCCGTGTCCACCACCAGATCTTCAAGTTTGGGCAACTGCAAAATCCCCTCCATTGCAGTAGAAAATAATATGGGCGATGAGATATGACGGTGGCCCCCACCTTGCAGAATCACCGCAGGACATAAAATCGGCAACGACGCCAACTAATTTACGGATTATTCATAAAATCGCGGGCCATGACCCCAATCGTCACGTTTTGATGGAGTTGCGATGGTCACTTTTTTCCGGGAGTTTGCCATGAGCCGCCTTTTCGGTCTTTCTGCCCCCTGGGCCCTGGTCCTGAGCCTGATCGCTGGCGGCTGGTTTCCGGCCAGTGCCGAGATCGTCACCTTCCAGGAGAACTTCACCTCCTGGCAATACCGGGACGCCAGCCTGACCTCGGCCGACTGGGACACCCTGGCCGGCAGACTCGAGCTGCTGCCCGTGGGACTGGATTCCCTGGCCCGGGTGACCACGCCCGGCAGCGCCTATGCCTCGGACCTGCAAAACCAGGTGCTGTTCGTGGGGCTGGACAACACGGACGCCCTGGCCAGCTACGACCTGGCCGATCCCGAAAGTCCCCAGCTGCTGGACACCTTCGGCACCCTCGACGGCGTGCGCGATGTGCTGATCTCGGGCAGCTACGCCTACCTGACGGTGGGCACGGCCGGGCTGCAGTCGGTGAACCTGGCCGACCCGGGCGACATGGTGGGAGCCGGAACCCTGGACTTACCCGGCTTCGCCTACGGGATTGCCCTTCAGGGCAATCGCCTGTACGCGGCCCAGGCGGGATCCGGCGTGGCCGTGGTCGATGTCACTTCACCGTCGAACCCCACCCTGGTTCAGGAAACACCCGGCAACGACTGGGCGCGGGACGTGGCGGTGGCCAACAACCATCTGTTCCTGGCCGATGGCATTGCCGGCTTGACCGTCATGAGCATCAGCGATCCCGACAACCCGGTGATTGTCGGCAGCCTGGACACGGAAAACATCTGCTATGCCGTGACCGTGGAGGGCAACCGCTGCTACCTGGCCAGCGGCACCGGCGGCATGGTGATCGTGGACGTGTCCGATCCCTCCGATCCCACCGAACGCGCCACGCTCAACTTTCCCGGCAACGCCAGCTGTCGCTTTGTGGCCACCGCCGGAGACACCGTGTATGCGGCTGTCAACGACCGAGGACTTTTTGCCATCGATGTCAGCGACCCGTTCGACCCGGAGATCATCGCCAGTTTTGACACACCCGGCGCCGCCTACCATGTGACCCTCGACTCCCCCTACATCTGGGTGTCCGACGCCAGCGCCGGGCTGATGGGCTTTCAGCTGAACCCCGACGCCCTGGATGAGCAGAACAATCGTGCCCAGTCCATCGATCTGATCGGCGAGGGCGAACCCGTCAGCCGCGCCCGATTGACGGCCACCTTCACCGACAGCGTGCGCTTCGCGCTGACGGTCGATGGGGGCAGCAGCTGGTATCCTGCCGAGCCCGGCGGCGACTGGATCACCTTCAGTGAGGCCGGCGAGGATCTGCGCTGGCGCGCCTACCTGGTCAACACCGACGATGAAGCCGTCCCCACCTGCGAGAACCTGACTCTGGAGTACGAAAAATTGCATGGCTATGGCGGAATCACCGAAGTCATGGACGTGCCCGGCGACGCCGGCGGCCAGGTGCGCCTGGTGTGGGAGCCCAGCCGATTCGACGTGCCCGATGCCGACCACCTGGTGACGGAGTACTCCATTTACCGACGCTATTCTCCTCTTCTGTCCAGGGGTGCGGCTCCCGATCTGACCTATCCCGAGGGATCCTGGGACTACCTCACATCTGTCCCCGCCGACATGGAAACCGCCTACGCGGCCGTGGTGCCCACCCTGGCCGATTCCACCATTTCCGAAGGCATGGCCTGGTCGGTGTTCTTCATCCGGACCCGCACCGCCACGCCCGGCACCTTTTACGATTCACCGCCGGACAGTGGCTACTCGGTCAACAACCTGCGGCCGGCTCCGCCGACCGGCCTGCAGGTCGACTACAATGACCCCGAAGGCACGCGCTTGACCTGGGATGACCCGGCCCTGGCCGACTTTGCCCACTTCTGCGTGTACCGGTCCCTCAACAGCTCCACTCCTCCTCAGCCGGCCACGCTGTTCCAGGTCACCACCGGAACCGAGATGCTGGACACCGACGCGGGTTTGTGGCACTACCTGCTGACGGTGGTCAACCTGGCGGGTCAGGAGAGCGAGGCGGCCTCCCCTCTGAGTCCGTCTTACCTGGATCAGCCCCGGCTGCAGCTGCATGCCGCTGCGCCGAACCCCTTCAACCCCCGCACCTGGCTGGGCTTCACCGTGCCCGCGGGCGGTGCCCAGGTGGACCTGGTGATCTACGATGCACGCGGACACCTCATCAAGAATCTGGTCTCGGAACACTTCGACACGGGTTTCCACCGCGTGCTGTGGGACGGGACCGACCGGCAGGGCCGCCCCGTGGCCTCGGGTGTTTACCAGGGCCGGGTCACCTCGGGCTCCCATCAGCAGGTGGTCAAGATGCTACTGGTCAGGTAGATGAAGCACTGGAGCAACATTGGGATCTTGATGGTCGTGCTGTGCGCGGTCAGTGCCCTGGTATGCGGTCTGCTGGGCCTGGAGCTGTGGTCGCTGAGCCAGGAAGGGGCCGGTTTTCTGGCGCGTGACCTGGAACCTGCGCATCGGCTCACCCGGGCCCGGGACACGGCCAGCCTGGGCATTTTTGCGGCGCAGGACTATCTGAAGGAAGGTTCGCCGTCCTCCCTGGACCTGGCCTTGCGTCTGGCCGCGGAAACGGACAGCCTGCTGGCCGTTTCCCATCTGGAAACCGGGTTTGCCCGGGAATGGGGCACCTGTCTCTCCCGAATCGCCAGCCTGGCGGAAACACCCTCGGTCGAAGGGCGCGAACAGGCCATTCAGGAACTGGCGTCCTCGAGCAGCGTCTGGTTGGCACGCATCGACCATCAGCGTGAGCAATTGCATGACCAGGCCCGTTCTTCCACCACGCGCTGGGGACAGCGGCTCCGCTCCGGCGCCGTGGCCTCCTTCGTGGGAGGCGCCCTGGTTTTCCTGCTGGGAGCCTCTGCCGTGGTCATGGCCCGCCGGGTTTTCGGAGCACCTCTGCGCCGGGCCGCCCAGCGCATCGACGAGGATCTGATCGCCCTGGTCCCGGTGACCGACCGGCTGACGGGAGCCGGACAGGAATGGGACCGAGAAAGCGAGGTCCTGGTGGAAGACCTGGCCACCCTGTCGATCATGATGGCTGAGCTGAACGAGGATCTCGGCGGCCAGCAAGCCGGGACCGGAAAAACGGCGGAAGACCTGGCCGCCATTCGCGATGCCACCGGCCAGGCCGCTCAGACCCTGGGCGACCTGAACCGTGCCATGGATGGGCTACAGCAGACGGCCAACGAGACCGAGAGCATAGTCGGCAGCATCAATGCCATCGCCACCCAGACCAACTTGCTGGCCCTGAACGCGGCGGTCGAGGCTGCCCACGCCGGCGAGGCCGGAGCAGGTTTTTCCATCGTGGCCGAGGAGGTCCGCAAGCTTGCCCACCAGTGCGCTGAGGCGGCCGCCCGCACCAGTGATCTGATCGATTCCTCACGGGAAACCACCGCCCGGGGCAGAGATGCCGCCCAGGCCGCCGCCGCCATCCTGGCCGGGATCGACCTCTCGGCCGGCCAGGCAACCGAACGCTCCCATCATCTGGCCCAGAAAGCTCAACACCAGTCAGACACTGCCCGTCAGGCTTGCCGCCGCGTCGATGCGGTATGGGACCGTGCCCGCCACAACCTGAGCCAGGCCCATCTGGCCGCCGCCAACACGTTGCCCCTCAAGGGATACCTGGCGGACATCCGGCGATGGGCCACCTTTCTGCTAGGTAAAGATATCCCTAAAACCACGGAAAAACTGGACGATAGTTAGGGCTGGAAGTGGACCGGTGGGGAGGGGAAACCGGATATCTGGACAAGCGGAGTACGTCATGAGCCCTGTTACCAATCCTGGCCCAGCTGTCGAGACCGGCGTTGTCGATGAGGTCGACCGCCTTCTCGAGGACGCTGCGCCTCCTCCACCCGAGTACCAGCTGCGCGTCAGCTCGGACAAGGTGCGTGTGGTCCTGGATTGCCCTGACCCTCTGGCAGACCTGACCGGCAATGTGAACCGCATCATGGCCGATTTCGGCCGTCTCGAAATACCCGTCCATCCCGACCCTGAACAGATGGCGGAAATCCTCCAGAAAATCTCCACCCCCGGCCAGCACCTGGTGGAAAAAACCATCATGATGGGGCAGAAGTCCGTGCCGTCGCAGGACGGCCGCCTGGATTGGTCCCGCGATTTCTTCACCACCGGCTGGGCCATGGACGAAGCCACCGGAGCCGTGGATTTCTGGGACAAGCTGGAAGATCTTTCCGTTCACGAGGACGAGCTGCTGGTCACCCTGCTGCATCCGGTGCACGGGGAATCCGGTCTGAACGTTTTCGGCATCGAAATTCCCGTGACCAAGCCCGCCAAGGTCAAGCTGCGTTGCGGCAAGGGCGTGCGCTCCGAGGAAACGGCCGATGGCGTGGCCTATTTCTCCAATGTCGATGGACGGGTTCGCTACACAGACGGCACGGTGGCTGTCGACGACCTGTTCACCGTCAAGGGCAATGTCAATCTGGAGACGGGGAACATTCGCCATGCGGGAGCCGTGCTCATTCAGGGCGATGTCGAGGCCGGCGCCACCATCGAGGCCGAGGGTGACATCATCATCAAGGGCATGGTCGATCCCTGCACCATCGTTTGCGGCGGGTCCCTGAGCGTGGCCGGAGGTCTGCTGGGTGACGGGCAAAGCCGGATCACCGTCGAAGGCGACTTCAATGCCCGTTACGTCAACGAAGCCCACGTGCTGGTGGGGGGCAACGTCACGGTCACCAACGAGATTTCCCATTCCGTGATCAAGGCCCGGGGTCTGGTTTCCGTGCCCAAGGGCCGGGTGGCCGGCGGCCTGGTGCAGGGTTTCCAGGGCGTCCGGGTGGCCCAGGCCGGGGCCAGTGGCACCAGCGACACCAAGCTGGTGGCAGGGGTCGATTTCCAGGTCCAGGCGCAGATCGATGAACTGGATGGCAAGATCAAGCAGCTGGAACAGGCCCAGGAAAAGATTGCCAAGGCCATCAACGACATGAAACGCAGCCAGGACCTGGATAATCCCAGTGTCCG
>JAZBOO010000247.1:0-32145 GCA_036351155.1 Candidatus Krumholzibacteriia bacterium
GGTTTCCGTTTCAGGCACGCGCTGCACCCGGTGCACGCCGCTTTCCCAGCGCAGGATACCGAAGGCGCCTTCGCCTTTCACCGCGTAGCTGACTTCCTTGAAGCCGCCGGCGGTGCCCTCCGTCAGGTCGATCATCTCCGTCTTCCAGCCCTGCTTTTCGGCGTAGCGCATGTACATTCGGGCCACTTCCTCGGCAAAGAGGGCCGCCTCGTCCCCGCCGGTTCCCGCCCGGATTTCCAGGATGGCATCGCGATCGTCGTTGGGATCGTGGGGCAGCAGAGCGGTTTCCAGCTTGGCCTCGGCCTTTTCCAGAGCGGGCTCCAGCGTTTCCAGTTCTTCCCGGATCATGTCCAGCATGTCCGGATCCTTCTCCGTCTTCAGGAGCTCGTGGCTGTCGGCCACCTGCTGGGTCAGGCTCAGCCACTTCTCACCAATGGCCAGCTGCTTGCGCACCCGGGCATGATCGCGCGACAGGCGTCGATAGTTGTCCTGATCCTTCAAGGCGTCGGGACTGGACAGCTCCGCCGTCAGTTCCTCGTACTTGCGGCGCAATGTCAGAACATTGTCTTTCACGCGGGGGCTCCCTCACCGGCAAGGCCGTCGCCCTGCGGCATGCGGTCATCATCGTCATCGGTTTCGGGCATATCGTAGTACACCCGCTCCTTGAAGTCATCCGCTTCCGGTGTGAGCACGGCCTTCAGGGCAGCCATGGCCACCGTCAGCTGGTCGTCGTCCGGGTTGCTGGTGGTGATCTTCTGCATCATCAGCCCGGGAAAAATGACCGGCTTGAGAATCCAGGCCTTGCTGTACTTGCCCGACAGCTTGATGGCCTCGTAGGCCAGTCCCCCGATCAGGGGCACGAAGGCCAGGCGAGTCAGGCGGTCGGCAATGTCCTCGGGGCGCCCCAGAAAGCTGAAAACCACGATGGAGATCAACATGACGAAGAACAGAAAGCTGGTGCCACAGCGGGGGTGCAGGGTGGTAAAATCCCGCGCGCCGGCGGCGGTCAGCGGCCGGGCATTTTCGAAGGCGTGGATCGACTTGTGCTCGGCGCCGTGGTACTCGAACACCCGGGCCATGTCCGGGAACTTGCTCACCGCCCACAGGTAGAGCACGAACATGGCCACGCGAATCACGCCGTCGACCATGTTCCAGACCACGCTACCTTCACCCTCGGCCACCACCAGGTCGGTCAGGATGATGGGCAGATAGAAAAACAGGCCCATGCTGAGCGCAAAGCTGAAAACCACGGTACCCCACATCATCACCGTATCCCAGAAGGAGGCTTTCTTGCCCTCGATGCGGTCCTCGCTGATGGCCTGGTCGGCCGAGAACATCAACGCATCGATGCCCAGCCCCATGGTCTCGATGAGGTGGACGCCTCCGCGCAGAACAGGAATGTTCAGGAATTTCAGGCGCCGCACGATGCTGTTGAAGATCTTCTTGCGGATGACGATGCGACCGTCGGGCGTCCGGACCGCCATGGCCAGGTAGGAAGGGCTGCGCATCATCACGCCCTCGATCAGAGCCTGTCCGCCCACCGCCAGATCCATGGACCGGGCGTCGCCACAGGCCACGTTTGCTGTACCGCTGTCCGCTCCGCTGTCGAGATCCTCGGCGCGGGCATTTTCGTTGCTATTCATGTTCGACTCCTGTGGTCAGGATCCGGCAGCGTCCACCGCAACCACCGGGTGAAAAAAGAAGGCGCCGGGGAATCACCCAGCACCTTCTGCAGGTCCATATTACGGCCTTGGCCGTCCCGGTACCCCTACAACCGGCCACCAGCGGCCTACTTCTTGTTGTAGTTGGCTTTCTCGTAACGCTTGCGGAAGCGCTCGACGCGTCCGGCGGTATCCACAATCTTCTGCTGACCCGTGAAGAACGGATGGCAGTTGGAGCAGATTTCCACGTTCAGCTTTTGCTTGGTCGACCGGGTATGAATCACATTGCCGCACAGACAGGTGATCTCGCAGTCCACATACTTGGGATGGATGTCGCTCTTCATTTTTCTCGCCGCCTCTTTCCTTGCTCCTGTTGGTCAGGTGAGGGCAAAAAGAAATAAGGAAATGCCCCCAAGGCAAGGATATTTTTTCGCCTTCCTCGCCGGTACCTCAAAAATAATATTTTCTGGTCAAAAATCAAGCATTCATGGCCCCCAAGAACTGGGCATTGTCCTTGGTCTTGCCCAGCTTGGTGATCAGGAACTCCATGGCTTCGATGGGATTGTAGTCGCTCAGGTACTTGCGCAGCACCCAGATCTTGGCCAGATCCTTCCCCTCGATCAGCAGATCTTCCTTGCGCGTGCCCGACTTGAAGATGTCGATGGCAGGGTACACCCGGCGATCGGCGATCTTGCGGTCCAGGACCAGCTCCATGTTGCCGGTCCCCTTGAACTCCTCGAAAATCACCTCGTCCATGCGGCTGCCGGTTTCGATCAGGGCCGTGGCGATGATCGTCAACGATCCGCCGTCCTCGATGTTCCGCGCCGCGCCGAAGAACCGCTTGGGCTTCTGCAGGGCGTTGCTGTCCACACCACCGGACAGAATCTTGCCGGAATGGGGCACCACGGCGTTGTGGGCCCGGGCCAGGCGGGTGATCGAGTCCAGCAAGATCACCACATCCATGCCGTTTTCCACCAGGCGCCGCGACTTGGCCAGCACCATGTTGGCCACCTGGACGTGACGCTCGGCGGGCTCATCGAAGGTCGAGCTGACCACTTCTCCATCCACACTGCGGGCCATGTCGGTCACTTCTTCGGGCCGCTCATCGATCAACAGCACGATCAGGTGGACCTCGGGATGATTGTCCGAGATCGCATTGGCAATCTGCTGGAGAATCATGGTCTTTCCGGCACGGGGCGGCGACACGATCAACCCACGCTGCCCCTTGCCGATGGGGCACAGCAGGTTGATCAGGCGGGTGGTCATGTTCTTGGGTTTGTGCTCGAGGTTGAGGATCTCGTCGGGGTACAGCGGGGTCAGGTTGTCGAACAGCGTGACCTTCTTGGCCGTGTCGGGATCCTTGTAGTTCACCGATTCGACCTTCAACAGGGCGAAATACCGCTCGTTGTCCTTGGGCGGACGCACCTGGCCGGCCACGGTGTCGCCGGTCTTCAGGTCGAATTTCTTGATCTGGGAAGGGGAGAGGTAGATATCGTCCGGGCCGGGCAGGTAGTTGTACTTGGCCGCACGCAGGAAGCCATAGCCTTCGGCCAGCACCTGGAGCACCCCTTCGGCGTAAATCAGTCCGTTCTTCTCCGTCTGGCCTTCCAGAATCTTGAAGATGAGCTCTGATTTACGAAGGGTGCTGACGGCCTCGATGTTCATATCGCGGGCCATCTCGACCAGTTCGTGCACATTCATTTCCTGCAGTGTCTTGATATCCATTTTTTCCTCGGCCTGATGGTTGGTGCTGACGGTATCGGGTGGTCACATTTCAGGGATTGACGGGAGTTCTCTGGAGTGTGGATCTGGCAGAACGGCAACCGAAAGGTTACGCCGGATGTTATCCGGGGATCACATGGACGGTGCGCGCCCAGCCAGGCTTTACGTGAAAGGTATGAAAATCCCTAGAGGTTCAATGCGCTCGCGGGTCGCGAGGCAACAGCCACATATTAGCACAATATGCGCCAAAAGGTGAATCTTTTCTTTCTTTTCCGCAAGGGCCGGAATTTTCCGGAGCCACCCCCGGACTAGGGGGTGTCTCCGGACAGTTCCTGATAGGTCTTGAAATTGGCATCAGACGCATTGAACTCGCCCACCTCGACCTGGGCCATGCTCAGGTAGAGGAAGCTCTCGGCTTCGGTGGGGAAGTTGGTGGTGGCCGCCAGGCCGATTTCCACCGCACGGCTGAAATTGGCCTTGGACCGAGCGTCCAGGTCCGCCTTGGCCACGGGATCGGTTTCCAGGGCCGCGTCGTCCTTCAGCTTCTTGCCGTACTTGTAGAAGGTCTTTTGCCGCAGCAGCATGGTCTGGAAGGTGGGGAACAGTTCCATGTTCGCCGCCCGGTCCAGGACCGAAAGGGCGTCATCGTAACGACCAATGGTGGTCACGCTGTACCAGCTGCCGGCCGCCAGCAGCATTTCCTTGTTCTGGTTGTCGTTGGCCGCATCGGTGTCGGCTTCGTTCAGATCGACGATGCGCACATAGAAGTCCGCCGCCCGGGCAAAATCTTCCTCATCGATGGCCAGGTTGGCGATGTCCATCAGCAGACCCGTGTCGTCGCCGTGCTCGGCCAGCAGGCTGTCGAAGATGGTCCCGGCCTCTTCATTGCGGCCCAGACCATTGAGGATGTTGGCCTTGTCGATCTGCAGGTTGTAGGCCTCGGGATTGGCGTCCAGAGCCTGCTGCACCAGCACCAGGGCCTCGTTCAGCAGGGCGGATTTCTTTTCCTCGTCGGCCGATTCGTTGGACATCTGCATCTTCATGCGGGCGATGTTCTTGACGGGCGTCAACGAGTCCGGCAAGGCCGCATAGGCCAGCCGCAGATGACCCTCGGCCTGCTCGTAGTAGCCCTCTTCCCAGTCCAGGCTGGCCTGGCGCAGCCGGTTGCTGTAGTTGTACTTCAGCGAACGGCTCACTTCCCGGGTCCATTCATCGGGATTCAGGGCCTGGGCCTTCATGTAGGCGTCGTAGGCCAGTTCGTAGTTCTTCATGGCCTCGGGATAGTTGTCGCCCTCCACGGCCTCTTCGGCCAGGTGGCTATAGGCTTCACCCAGGTAGTAGTAGGCGTCCGGCTCATCGTCCTGGAACTGGAAACCCTCGTGGATGACCTGCACGGCCTTGTCGTAGTTCTGCTCGTCGATGTAGAGGATGGCGCTGGTGGTGTGGGCGGATCGACAACCACCGATTCCAATCGCGGCGATCAGCAGCAACATACCGGCCAACAGGATGAAACGCACTCTGGTCATGAAGACAACCCCTCGGAACAGTAACTGGAACTCTCAGGATCGGAACGCATTCCGGACGCGACAACCACGACGGGCCCCAGGGCCCTGGAATGGATGGGGAAAGGCTGGAGTGCTTGCAGCACCCGGAAAACAAGCCGTGGGGCGGTCAAAAAACCGCCTCTCCGCCTGTAATAGATAAGAAATCGCCCACCTTGATGTCAACCTGGATTATCAGGAATCAACGGGACTCCTGAGGCGGACCCGAGGGTCGATTCTTGGAACGGCGGCCCGACCGGTGCTCTCTGCCCGGTCCGCTGTCCCTCATGACCGGCAAAAGCCTCAGATATCCTGTTCTCTGGGCCGGTTCCAGAATGTCCATTTCCTTCAGGAGGGCCTCGGTGATCAGAGAGTCGAACCGAGCCTGCTGGATTCCCACGGTCCGAATGGCGGTCCGCACACTGTCCGGATCCACCTCGGACTGGAAAATGATCCCGTGCAAGCGGTTCCGGGCGGCCTCCAGCTGAACACGCTGGTCCACAAATCGTGGAAAATTGGCCTCCTGGGACCTGTGCAGGAACTGGACCTGTTCCGGAGTCAGATCCAGCCGTTCGGCCATACGATCCAGACGACGGGACATGATCCCTCGCCAGGCGCTGGTGTCTCCCTGATCGGTGGGAAAGCGCTCCCGCAGCCCTTGCTCACCTTCCCGGTGCGTGAAATTGCCCCTGCGTCCAGACCATCTCTCGGTGCGCTCCTCCCGGGGGCCTGTCTCGGTGGCTTTCCAGAGCCGCAAACCCAGCCCCAGATTCAGGCCCAGGGAAATCAAGAGAACCAGCCAACCCATCCTGCGCATCATGACCCCTCCTGGCCGGTGGTCTCTGTCTCAGTCTCACCTGCGGTCAACCAGTCCGACTGCAGGTCGGTGAACCCTCCGGCCCAGGACGATCCGGTGAGCCACAGCGATTCCACACTGGTGTCGGCGGTGTCCAGCGCTTCGGCCTCGCCGCCGATCTGTCCCTGATCACCGGGAAAGAACACACCCAGGACCAGGCCGGCGGCCACCGCGGCCACCGCCAGTGAAGATTGCGCCAGACGGCCCTGTCCGAAAAACCAGGCGGGTCGCTCGGCCCGCCCCACGGTGCGGCTCCTGATGGCCGGCCAGAGACTGGGACCATCGGGGGACACAGCACCCGCTTCGAGGCTTTCCCAGAGAACCCGGGCTTCGGCGGCCTCGGCGGCACAGGCGGCGCAGCTCTCCAGGTGATCTTCCAGGGCCCGCGATTCGGCCCGGGGCAGCTCACCCGAAAGCCAGTTCTGGATTTGCCCGGTGACGTGTTTCATGACATCTCAACCTTTCCGGCCAGTTCTATCTTGAGGCCGGCCATGGCCCGCTGGATCAAGGACTCGACCCCCGGAACGGTGGTCTCCATGACCTCGGCCACTTCCTTGTATTTCAGACCCTGAAATCGATGCAAGGCCAGGGCCTGACGTTGCCGCTCGGGCAACCGATGAAGGGCTTCCTGAATGCGTGCCGAGGTCTGGATTTCTTCCAGGTGTTCCTCCGGCCCGGGCTGCCCACCTGAGCGGTCGTGCAGTTCCGGCTGGAACCTGACCCAGCCCAGGATCTTGCGCCGCCGCAATCGACTTCGTGCCCGGTTGCCGGCCATGCGGAACAGCCAGCTCTGAAACTTGCCCTCCGGACGATACCTTCCGGCCTGGCGAAAAACCTGAACGAAGGTGTCCTGGGCCAGGTCTTCCGCTTCCTCCACCGACCCTAGCATCTGGGTCAGGAACGCCTTGATCTGGGCTTCCCAGCGCTGGACGAGGAGACGGAATGCCGCCTCCTCGCCCTGGGCCGTCCTGGCCATGAGGGAATCGTCGTCGAGGTTCCTGTTCACCGCGGGTTACCCTCATCACACCGGTTAGTCTTCATCCTGTGAACCGGAGGCATCATTGTCCCGGTTGTCTCGATTCTGGCAAGGAAAGCCGCACCGGCCCATGCGCTCCTGTCGGTCCCCGCCACCACGATGCCCTCTCATCTCGGAGCCGCGATGGCCACCCTTGCGTCCCTTGGCGCCCATGACCAGCATCTTGTCCACCTGCTCGGGTGTCAACTGTTCCCTGACCTTCAAGCGGGTGCTCAGCCGGTTGGCCTTCATCTCGGTTTTCAGGTCACCCATCTTCTTGTTGAGCTGCAGCACCGCCTTCTCCGAGGGCTGGTCCTTGAGCATCTCGCCCTTCAGTTCATTGCGCAGTTGCTGCAGCTGGCGGCGGATTTCCAGGCCGTCCTTGCGGCTGGCCTCGGTGATGGCCTCGATCTTGGCCACCTGATCGTCGGTCAGGTCCAGGCGCTTGGCCAGCATCTCCACCCGGGGTCCTTCCCCGCGGGAGAACCGGCCCTTGCCGTTACCATTTTTCTGGGCCAGAGCGGTCCCGCCCAGCATCAGGGTGAAGGCCAGGAGGCCAACGGCCAGGATCAGGCGAGTGTGACGTGTGGGATTGTTCTTCATGGTCATGACTCCTTGGAAAAACCCGGGGTGCCCAGGTTGTGGATTGCTGCCCTGTTCAATCCACCAAACGCGGGGCTCGACCAAAACCAGCGGTATTTTTTGAAATTTATCGGGTCAGCAGTTCGAGATTTTGCTGCAAGCCGGCATGACCGGGATCCACCGCCAGGCCCCGCCGGAAAGCCTCGACCGCTTCTTCCGGGTGTCCCGACCGGGCCAGAAGGACCCCCAGATCCAGATAGCCGCGTGGATCGGCAGGATGAAACTCCACCAGCTGACCGGCCGTGACCAGGGCTTGCTTGATGTTGCCGAAACCGGCCAGGAGTACCGTGGTGTTGTGCAGAGTTTCCGCGTCCCGGGGGTACTTGCGCAGGAGGGCCTGAGCCTGGGCCAGGGCATCGGAGCGCAGACCATCGGCCAGCAACAGACCCACCAGCTGGCGACGGATCTCGAGGTCCTGGTCCACCTGCAGCGAGGCCCTTTGCAGGACCTCACGAGCTTCACCGCGTCGATCCAGCGCCTCGAGTGTGACGGCCCATCCCACCCATGGCCCGGGACTGTCCGGCTGGTGTTCCACCGACTCCTGATACAGCAGGGCCGCCTGCTCCAGGTCCGCCCGGGAATTCTCTGCACGGCCCACCACGCTCCAGCGCTGGGCCTCGTTGGCCAGGACCAGGGGCCGCCATCGTTCTTTCACGGCCTGAAGATCCCAGGGAAAAACGATCAGGAGGGTCAGAGCACCGCCCAGCATCCAGGCCACCAGGATCCGCCGGTTCGTCGGCACCTTCGCCAGTAGATAGGCCAGCCCACCCCCTGCCAGAAGGCAGAGAAAGGGCACCAGCACCAGCCGGTAGCGCCCCACCACGAAGAACACGCTCTGGGCGGCCACCAGCAGCAGCAGGCCGGTCAGCCACCAGCCCATCGGTTTCATCTTTCGCCACGTGGCCAGAGCTCCGGCCATCGCCAGACACACGAGAATACCATAGGGAAGAAAGTGGGCATTCAGCAGGGGCACCTGTTGCCGCCAGCCCTCCTGGGGGGTCAGTTGATCCATGTCCCAGCCCTGAAGGAACAGCCAGAATTTCTTGGCCCACAGTCCCAGGACCCGTTCGGGCGCTTGCCGCATGTGGGTCAGGGCCTCCTCGGTCCAGATGGCATCGGCCTGACTCAGGGTGACCGTGGATAGGCTCAGGCGCTGAGCCAGAAAACCACGGCCTGCGGGATCTCGGCGCCGATCACCACGCATGGGCTCCACGTAGAATCCGTTGGCCTGCGGGCCATTGCCGATGTACAGGTTCAGCCCCCCGTTCAGGGTGGGCCCCTTCAGGGTCTGTGCGCGCTGGGAGTTGTGCCAGGATCCAGGAGCCAAAGGCAGAAGCACCGCCAGAACCAGGACCAGCGTGGCCACGAGCCGGCGTCCCCTGCCCTCGGCACCGGTCCAGATCATGACCAGGGGCAACACAGCCAGCACCAGCACCGTACCCCGCAACAGGCCCGCCAGTCCAAGCACCACTCCGGTCAGCACGGGGAAAAGCCAGCTCCGTCGGGGACCCATCAGCAGGAAGAGAAACAGGGTGACCAGGAAGGTCAGGGGGATTTCCAGCAAGATGGTCAT
This sequence comes from Candidatus Krumholzibacteriia bacterium, assembly GCA_036351155.1. Taxonomy (GTDB): domain Bacteria; phylum Krumholzibacteriota; class Krumholzibacteriia; order LZORAL124-64-63; family LZORAL124-64-63; genus LZORAL124-64-63. The sequence goes on from JAZBOO010000247.1 coordinate 9,011, forward strand.
GGTGAAAATGGCAGCCGGACGATACAGAACAAAGAGCAACGAAGGCAGCCAGACCAGGTAGGGCAATGCCCGGCCCGCCATGACCGGGGGGGACAGCACGCGACGGGAAATCAGGAACAGCATCAGGACCGTGCCCAGCCAGCAGGCGACGTGCAACAGACGAATACCCCGCAACCGGGCAGGTGGAACCGGTTGGTCTTCCGCCGGCGAGACCGAGCTGCCGGACCAGGCGATCAGACGCGGATAGAGAGGGGAAACAAAATAGCCCTGGTCATCCGGGTCGGGATCCACGGAGCGGTCCAGGTAAAAAACCTCGTCCAGGACGGGCACCCGGGCAAAGACGGTGCGTTCCGCTCTCGGCAACAGGATGGCCCACCACACGGCCAGCAGACAGATGACGAGGGCGGAAATGATCAGGGCGTATCGGGCGGAGGCGGCCTTCTGTCCTGATCCCTCGATCATCACACACTGAACCTGATTTCCAGGATGTCTCCATCCTGCACCACGTAGGCCTTGCCCTCCAGACGCACCTGGTTGGCGGCCTTGGCCTGGGCCATGGATCCGGACTGGATCAGGTCGTCATACGCCGTCACTTCAGCCCGGATGAACCCACGCTGCAGATCGGAGTGAATGACCCCCGCGGCCACCGGCGCGGTCGCCCCCTTGCGCACCGGCCAGGCCCGGCATTCGTCAGGACCCACGGTGAAAAAGCTCTGCAGGTTCAGGGCGCCATAGGAGGCGCGGATCATGCGGCCGCTGGCCGGCTCGTCGATCCCCAGATCGGCCAGGAACTCGGCGGCCTCTTCCGGATCGAGTTCCGCCAGTTCCTCTTCCATGGTGGCACAGAGGGACACGACCTGGGCGCCGGCCTTCTCGGCGGCTGCCACCACATCCGCAGGGGCCTCTTCACCCTCGGCACAGTTCAGCACCACGATCAGAGGCTTCTGGGTCAGGAAGGTGTAGCCGGAGGCCATCTTCACCTCGTCGGGATTCAGTTCCAGGTCCCGCAACGGGCGATCGTTTTCCAGCTGTTCCTTGAGGCGCTCCATCATGGGCGGCTCCAGGGGGTTGGCCACCTTGCCCATCCGGGCCTTTTCCTTGGTCAATTTTTCCAGGCGATTTTCCACGACCTGCAGGTCGGCCAGGGCCAGCTCCAGGGCCAGGGTTTCCAGCTCGGCCATGGGCTCGGGCGTGCCGTAACCGCCATCGAAACAGCGGATGACCTGGGCCAGAGCATCGACCTTGCGGCCGTGCTCGAGGAAACGCGTGGACTCACGCGCCCCATCGGACCCGACCCCGCCCTGAAAACCGGGGATGTCCACCCACTCGACGCTGGCGTTGATCTTGCGCTTGGGCTGGAACATCTCGGTGAGCTTGTCCAGCCGGGGATCCGGCACCTTGCCCACCGCGCGGTGAGTTTCGACGCCTCCCTGGCCGGTGGGCAGGCCCGCCGCTGTGATGACATTGAACAAGGTGGTCTTGCCGGTGAACTTGACACCGATGATTCCGATTTGCACGGGGGCCTCCGGGAAAGGTCAGGAAGAATGGAGAGGTTGGCTGATCCTATTGATCGAAGCCTGAATAGTCGATGTCCGGGGAATAGCCGCCCTCCTCGAATTCCGAGGTCCAGTTCGACCAGGGACCCTGCCGGTCCTGGGCGTCCACTCCGGCCACACGGGCGAAATATTCGTTCCCACCCATCACCCACACATAATGAAAAGTGTCGGCAATGTCGGTGTGGATGAAGGTGTCGATGAAGCTTTCCCAGGTTTCGATATTGAAACCCACTTCAATGACCTGCAAACGGTAGAAATCGACCGGCGTGCCATAGGTCGGTGCTGACCAGGAAACCTTCACTCGTTTCCACTGAAGTGGGTCATGATAGTCGTTTTCATCGTCATGAGCCCTGCCGGAAGGGGCCAGGAGGGAAACCAGAAAAAAAATGCCCAGCAGGGCGAGTGGGGTTCCCGCAAGAATTCGGCGACCGCGCATTTTTAAATTCATTTCGAAAAACCTTTAACTCGGGGGAGTAAAAGCCCACCCGGAAACCCGATATCTCCTGCCCTCAATATATACCCCATTTGGCCCGGCAGTGCAAAGCATACCTGACCGGATTGGGGCCTCATTGATGGACTGCGCGCAAAAACAGAAAATAAGCCATTTGGGGTTGATCGGCCTCCGGCATGGACCGCATATTGCACTGGAGGTGAAGGAAGGGAATCCTCACGGTTCGGACAGTGGCCAAGGCCGTGTCCGACAACATCCTCAGGGAGGGTGCTTTTGAATACAGAGCGAGACCATGCCTTGAAATTGCTGTTGTTGGCCAGTTTTCTACCAACCCTGTTTTTTTTCCCCCTGGTAGCCAGCGCTGAAGTTCTCGATGTCCCCAGTGAATATTCCACCATTGGCGCCGCGCTGGATGATGCGGAGCCCGGTGACGTGGTCAAGGTGGCTCCGGGCCGCTACTACGAATTCGGGTTGAAACTGACCAGTGGCGTCATCCTCTCCGGTTCCGGGCTGGGCCCCGAGGAAACGATCATCGACGGTCAGGGCCAGGGCCGCATCCTCACGGCCAAGTACCTGCAAACCAGCGCCTTCGTGGAGAACCTCACCTTCACCAACGGCCACGCGCAGACCGATGAGGGCTACGGGGATTCCGGCGGGGCCATCCTGGCGCACAACGGCAGCCTCAAGATCATGGATTGCGTATTCCGGGACAACCGGGCCGATTATTCGGGGGGAGCCATCCGCTGCGTGCGGTCCTCGCCCTGGATTCTCAATTGCCTGTTCGAAAACAACTGGGCCCAGAATGGGGGCGGCGCGCTGGACTGCAGCTTCCAGGCTGCTCCCGTGGTGCAGCAGGCCACTTTCCGGCTCAACAGCTCGGCCTATGGCGGCGCGGTCACCTGCCGGGCCGACAGCGCCCCCTACTTCTCGGGCTGCAAGTTCGACCTGAACACCGCCGAGGGCGACCCGGGGCACGGCGGAGCGGTGCTGGGCTTTGCCTCGGCGGCCCCCCGTTTCCTGGATTGCACCTTCAGCCGCAACGAGGCCAACGTGGGCGGGGCCATCTTCAGTGACTCCCAGTCCCCCACCCACCTCGATCATTGCACCCTGGTGTCCAACGGTGCCCAGGAGTTCGGACCCGGCATCGTCACCGAGAATGCTTCACCCGACATCAAGAACAGCATCATTGCCTTCCAGACGGGTATTGGCGTGCTCAGCCTGGGCACGGAACTGCCCCGGATTTCCTGCACGAACATTTACGGCAACACCCAGGGTGACTGGTTCGGCGCCCTGGAACCCCAGGGCCGGATGGACGGCAACCTGAATGTCGACCCCCTGTTCTGTGAAACCAATCTCTCCGATTTCTACCTGTTCAACCTTCAGGAAGGCTCACCTTGCAGTATCGAAGGCGGGGCCTGTTCCGACATGGGTGCCTGGCCGGTGGGCTGCGATTTCCCCACCGAAACCTACATTCTCGATGATCTGAACGTGGTCTGGGAAAATGGTTACCCCCTGGTGGGGTGGATGATCGACCTGACCCGGAGTCCCGCCAGCTTCCGTCTGGCCCGGTCCAGCCTGGAAAAACCCCAGGATGAGGTGGACATCCCCTTCATCGCCCTGGAAACCGGTGGCTACACGGCCCAGGACACGGGATTTGTCCCCGTGGACGGCCAGACCACCATCTACCGGCTGTATCTTGTCTTCGATGACGAAACCGAGATGCTCCTCGACACCGCCCAGCTGGGCGACCGTCCCCCCTCCTTCGGCGTCACGCAGCTGAGCGCCTATCCCAACCCCTTCAATCCCCAGACCCGGATCTCCTTCCGGCTGGACGCCGATCAGAAGGTCGCCGTTGAACTGTATGGGCTCGATGGGCGGCTGGTGCGTTCACTGGCCAGCGAGGTCATGCCCGCCGGGACCCGGGAGCTGGTCTGGAACGGCAAGGACAACCAGGGACGCAACGCCGCCTCGGGTGCCTACGTGGTGCTGGTCAAGACGGCGCGCAAGTCCGAGCAGATCAAGGTCATGCTCCTGAAATAGCAGGGCCCAGCCGTACTCTGGAAAAAAAGGCCCCGGGAAAACCCCGGGGCCTTTTCTTTTGCTGGGGCACGGGATTACCTGAGCAACATCATCTTGTTCACCAGGGTCCGGCGCGGTGTTTTCACCTCGTAAAAGTACAAGCCCGAGGCTGTGGCGCGGCCCAGATGGTCCCGGCCATCCCAGTAAACCTCCCCATTTCCGGCGGGTTGCACCTCGTCCACCAGGGTGTCCACCAGCCGACCCCTGGCATCGAAAACCTTCACGGACAGGTGGCCGTCCTCAGGCAGGTTATAGGTGATCAAGGTGCGCGGGTTGAAGGGATTGGGATGATTGGCCGCGGACAGGGTACGGTCCGGCAGGTCTCCGGCATCGCCCACGATGAAAATCTCCCCGAAGTACTCCAGGATATCGAAGAGCACCGCCGTGCGCGCGGTCCACGGGGGCACGATGGGATGGACCTGGTCCGCATAGATGTACTCGAACGCGAAAGGCAAGGTGAACACGGCGCTGTTGTGCTCGGGAATCACCGTCTTGTCCTCAGGGATATCATTCAGCACGGCGGCAGCCAAGCCGTACACCCCCGGCTGCCCCCCGGGATCCGTGAATTCCGCCACGCGCAGACCGGGATGGACCGCCTCGATCGCATCGAAGGAATTGATCTCCGGGCAACCTCCGTAGGCAATCCAGCCCTCCAGGGAATAAAATATCACCGGCTGCACCGGGACCACCCCGGGCACCACCTGGTTCCCGATCATTTGACGCAGATCATCATCGATGTGAGTGACCTTGAGCCAGGTGCTCATGAACTGCTGGCCGTCGGTGGACTGGTTCAGGTCCTGGACCAGGTTGTCGCCCATGGCCAGCAAGCTCTTGTCCGTCTGCAGCATCCAGGCATCCAGCAAGGCCAGATCATTGCTGCCGTCGAGCTCGAAGTTCCCATCGCTCAGCGTCATGCGCTGGAGATCGCCGCTGTCGTACAACAGGGTACGATAGAAACCCAGCAGCTCGGGCGTGGCCCGACTGCCCAGTCCGTTGTCCACGCCGGCCGAAGGCGCGCGCGTGCGGAACAGGTCAAAGTCCTCGCCGATATCCTTGCCGATGTCCGTCAGAGCATTCACCCAGTCTTCCAGATCTCCCCCGTCCACCCACAGAAGGATGGGGGGCGTATCATCGAGCAGGTGGGTGAAATGATTCCGCCAGACCGAAGGCAGGGCCCGCACGGTGAAGGTCTCTTCGTAGGCCAGAGGGCCCGAGAAATCGGAGAAGCCCGTGGTGTCGGCCGGCATGGTCGTGGTCAAGGGGACCCCATCGGCCAGGCTGGTGGCGGACAGGTAATAGTGCAGAACATCCCCCGGAAAAAAGAAACCCGTGTCCGGCAGATCGAAGGCGAACCGATCCTGGGCCAGGGCCACCGGCCATCCGTCCACCGCGCCCTGCAGAGGCAGGCCGGACGAACGGTACGCATCGAACTCGGGGTTCGGGCGCAGGCGGTAGTACATCTGTGGCAAACCGAGCAATTCAGCCCCTGCGCGCACTGTGGCAATGGAGGCCACCACGGAGTCGCCCGGGACAATGCGTTCCTGCCAGGCGGGAGCAATATTCCGGGCCATGTCGAAGCGCACCGAGTTGGCCCCTTCGTTGACCGAATCCAGAATTCCACCGGCAGGAAAACCATCCTGGGCCAGGTCAACCGGCCGCGCGGTGATCGCCGGGCCCGAGGCCGGATAGGTCACCAGGCGCACGCTGTCGAAATAGGGGGCGGGGGTACCGTCATCGCCGAACAGGCCGTAGAAGGATCCCAGTTGCCGCACATCCAGCGACACCTGAGCGAAGCGCGCCCCGGGCACCAGCAGGTTGGTCACGTCTTCGGAGAACCGGCGATAGCCAGGTCCGCCGTAATAGATGTAGTTGCGGTCTCGCCAGGGAACGCTCTCGATATCCGACGGATCGGCCGACGCGGTGCTGCGAAAATGCCAGGTGTAGAAAATACCCGGGGAATCAGGCCCCAGGTTTTCATGCTCGTATACCGAAAATTCCAGGCGGGCACCTTCGGCTCCGGTCTCGGGCCAGGTCACCACCGGGGACAGCAGCTTGTTGTGCAGGTAGTGTCCCGCACCAGCCAGGCCGCCATCGTTGTTGACGATGTACCCCATGGGGCCATAGCACCAGGAGATACACATGGTGCCCCCGGTTTGGGGAATGACGATGCCGTCATCGATGAAATTCACCTGAGGCGTATAGTTGCTCGCACAGAAGTCGTAGTCTTCCAGGTAGGGATGAATGTGGGTGAAATCCCCCACGCCCTGGACCATAGTCGGGGTCCAGTGCTCCCAGGTTCCGGACTGGAAATCGGAGAAGGTTTCGCTGGCCCCATTGCTCAGCGCAACCCGGATATCATCCAGCTGACAGGCCCCCGAACTGGGCCAGAAACAATCTTCATCGGAGTAGGCTCCGTCACTCCTCACGCGGAACTGCAGGATCACCTGATCCGGTGACCCCGCGGTGCCATGGTAATCTGCCGGCTCCACCACAAAAGTCTCGGCAAAATCCGCGTCCCGCAGTTCTCCGGTCAGGTCGGTCACCGGCAGGGGATACTCATCGGGGCGGACCACCAGCAGGGACAGGTAGTCGTAACCCATCTCCAGGTCGAGGTTCAGACGCGCCTCGACGGTGACCGTACAAGGTTCGGCCGGGTTGGCCACCGCACCGGTCCAGGTCAGCAGCTCGTGATAGTTGTTGCCGTAGCCGCCCGCCTCGTCGCCGAAACCGCAGGAGGGATAATCCAGCGCACCACACCAGGCTGCCAGGTTGCCCGGGCCATGGCCGCCGAGGTTGTCAGCCTGATAGTCGGAGACGGACCAGTGCGATTCTTCCGAGGTGGTCATGTCCCGGTGGGTCCAGCCGTTCCAGGCCGGTGTACCCCAAATGTCCTCGAACTGGCCGTTGGCCTGGGCAGCGCTGCCCCAGGGGCCAATCAACATCACGGTGTCAAGGACGGCATCCCGGGTGGAATCCTTGGAAAAGGTCGCAGCGGCGTCTCGAGAGTCCAGGAGGCGGAGCGTGTCCGCCGGAGCTGTTGATACCAGAGCGACCATGACCAGAAGAACAGAACAGAATATTGAGCGATACATCACATTCCCCCTTCTTGTGGGTGATGATACCATGAATCTAGGGTTTCAGGGGAGAATTCGACAATACCTATTCAGGAAGTGGGCTTCAAATCCGCCGGGCCGTCACGCCAGCTGCAGGGCGTCCATCGGGGTCGAATCCCTCCTCATGGGCCAGAATACTGAACTGGCCGGTGGGGAAAGATCCGAGGAGTTCAGCCCGCTCCAGCCGATGCCGCCGCTGGGGATGACCCTCGTAACCCGGGGCCTCCCGAAAGGTCCGGACCAGACACACTCCCCCGGGAATCAGCCAGGAAGCCACCCTGGCCAGCAAGGGGCGCTCCAGGTACCGGAAATTGAGAACCACCGCCCAGGGGCCGGCGGGAACAACTTCAGGGTCACGCAAATCCCCGGCCAGGAAAGTGCAGTGCACGCCCCGGGAGGCTGCCAGTTCCCGCCCCAGGTCCAGGGCCTCGGGCTGCCAGTCGATGCCCGTCACCCGGTATCCGCGTTCGGCCAGCCAGACCGCCGCACGACCGCTGCCACACCCCAGATCCAGAACGGGGCCCGCCGCCGCCGGAGGCAGCAGATCTTCGTGGGCCACCAGCCAGGGCGGGGGTTCCCAGAGGCGCCCCTGCTCCGCCCCCATCACCACCTCGGCCCCAGGAATGGCCGCCAGGCTCTCGGGAACCCAGACCAGGACCTGGACAGCGGCCCGGCCCCTTTCTTCAAGCTCCCGCTGCCAGATTTCCAGCGGCTGATCGGAGTTGCCCACCAGCCACAGATCCTGATCGCGGGGCGGCAACTGGATGGAAGGGAGCCCGTGGGTGGTGCCATCCTTGCCCAGGGGAAACGAGTAAGCCCCCCGTAAATGCCCGGAACGGAACTCGCCTGCCGGGCGCACATCCAGGACTTTCCGCCCCGACACCCAGGGACCGTCAGCCGGGAACGCCTTGTCACGATTGGTTTTGCCTGTCAAAAGAGGACATCCTGTCATGGGGGTTGCCAGCAGGGCACTCCTGGCTCTAAATTGGGGGCGCCATTTTCGACTTCATTATGGACCGAGATTGACCGATGTCAATCCGGTCGTCCAGGAGACGGTCACCGGGTGCGACCCCCGGACCAGTTGTCCATTTCAACCCCCGGAGAAATCCACATGCCTTCCATTCACAATTTTGTGGTCACGCCGAATCTTCCCGAACCGCTTCAACCCCTGCTGACCATCGCCCGCAATATCTGGTGGAGCTGGAGCGTCGAGGCCATCAGCCTCCTGCGGCGGGTCGATCCGGACCTCTGGGACCAGCTGCACGGCAATCCCATTGCCGTGCTGGGCAGCCTCTCTTCCGAGCGTGTCGCAGAACTGGAGAAAGACAAGGCCTTCCTGGCCCACCTCGAGCGCGTGCAGGACGATCTGAACCGGTACCTCAACATGGATTCCTGGTTCGACTCCGAGCACCCCGACGCCAAGAAATCGTTGATCGGCTATTTCTCCCTCGAGTTCGGGCTGCACGAGTCGTTACCCCTTTATTCCGGAGGCCTGGGCATCCTGGCCGGCGATCACCTGAAAAGCGCCAGTGACATGGGCCTGCCCCTGGTGGGCATGGGCCTGGCCTATCAGTACGGATATTTCAGCCAGTACCTGAACCACGACGGCTGGCAGATGGAAGAGTACCTGGTCAACGACTTCTACAACATGAGCATGTCGCTGGAGCAGGATGAAGAGGGCCGCGACGTGACCATCGAGGTCAACTACCCGGGCCGCGTGGTCACCGCCCGGGTGTGGCGGGTCCAGGTGGGGCGCAATCCCCTGTTCCTGCTGGACACCAACATTCCTGAGAACCGTCCCGAGGACCGGGAGCTGACCAGCAAGCTCTACAGCGGCGACACCGATATGCGGATTCGCCAGGAGATCCTGCTGGGCATCGGCGGCCTGCGCGCCCTCATCAAGCTGGGCCTGGAGCCCACCGTGTGTCACCTGAACGAGGGCCACTCGGCCTTCCTGGGACTGGAGCGGATCAACCTGCTGATGAAGAACCGCGGCCTCAGCTACGAGACCGCCTTCGAGGTGGTCCGGGCCAGCAACGTCTTCACCACCCACACTCCGGTGCCCGCGGGCAACGACCACTTCCATCCCGACCTGGTGCGCACCTACCTGCGCCGCAAGGCCGACGAGATGGGCATGGGCATCGACAAGCTGCTGGCCCTGGGCATGCAGGACCCCACGAGCAAGACCGAAACTTTCTGCATGACCGTCCTGGCCCTGCGCCTCAGCCGCTTCACCAACGGAGTGAGCGAGCTGCACGGCCATGTATCGCGCAACATGTGGCAGCAGGTGTGGCCCCAGGTTCCCGTGGAAGAGATCCCCATCAGCCATGTGACCAACGGCATTCACACCCGGACCTGGCTGTGTTCCGAAATCGCGCGCCTGTACGATCGGTACCTGGGCCCCCGCTGGTACGAGGAGCCCACCAACAAGACCCTGTGGGACCGTATCGAACTGATTCCCGATGCCGAGCTGTGGCGCTCCCACGAACGCATGCGTGAGCGGCTGGTCGGTTTCGTGCGGAGCCGTCTGCGTCAGCAACTGCGGCGGCGGGGCGCCAACCGGGCCTGGATCAAGGCGGCCGGACAGGTGCTCGACCCCGAGGCCTTGACCATCGGTTTTGCCCGGCGGTTTGCCACCTACAAGCGTGCCAATCTGATCCTGCGCGACCCGGCGCGACTGGCCCGGATTCTGAACAACCCCGAGCGTCCGGTGCAGATCATCTTTGCCGGCAAGGCTCACCCCAAGGATCATCCGGGCAAGGAACTGATCCGGCAGCTGGTCCACCTGGCCCAGACCGAGGATTTCCGGCACCGCATCGTCTTCGTGGAAGATTACAACATCGAGGTGGCCCGCTATCTGGTCCAGGGTGTGGACATGTGGCTCAACACCCCGCGCCGTCCCCTGGAGGCCAGCGGCACCAGCGGTATGAAAGTGCCGCCCAACGGCGGGATCAACCTGTCCATTCTCGATGGCTGGTGGTGTGAAAGCTATCAGCAGGACAATGGCTGGGCCATCGGCGCCGGTGAGGATTACGACGACCAGGAGTACCAGGACGAGGTGGAGAGCACAGCCATTTACGATCTGCTGGAGAACGAGATCGTGCCCACGTTCTACGAGCGGAGCAGCGACGACGTGCCCCGGGAGTGGACCCGGGTCATGAAGAACAGCATGCGCACCGTGAATGCCGAGTTCAACACCCACCGTCAGGTGGAAGACTACACCCAGCGCTTCTACATGCCCTGCTTGCAGAACTCGGTGCGATTGACGGCCGATGAATATTCCAAGGCGAAGGAGCTGGCCTCCTGGCGTCAGCGTGTCCACGAGGGCTGGTCCCAGGTGGCCGTGACCCGGGTGGAGGCCACCATGCCCAGCAGCCAGCCCATGGGCTCCACCCTCCCGGTCCGCGCCCATGTGCACCTGGGCAATTTGCCGGCCGATGAGGTTCTGGTCGAGGTTTACCACGGCACGGTCAACGCCAGCGGGGAAATCGCCGACGGAGAAACCGCCACCCTCTTTGCCGGGGACATGGATGCCTCAGGTTCGGTCATCTTCGACGGGGGCATTGCCTGCCGCCGGGCTGGTAAGCGGGGCTTCACCGTGAGAATAGTTCCGCGCAAGAACGGCTTCCCCCTGGACCGGTTCGAAACCGGGCTGATCACCTGGTGGAGCGAAGGGGATGGAGTCCAGCCCCGGCAACCCTCAGACGATCAGGGGCAGTCCGTCACGCAGAGCTGATCGCAGGCTTGCCGGCCAGGGGGCGGCCCACCGCCGCAGCCACCGGAGCGATCTTTTTCATCAGCCCGGCAAAGGCCGGAAAATCCAGACTCTGCTGCCCGTCGGAGAAGGCTTCGGCGGGCCGCGGATGGGTTTCCACGATGATGCCATCGGCCCCACAAGCCGCCGCCGCCAGCGCCATGCTTTCCACGTAATCCACATAGCCCACGGCATGGCTGGGATCGATGATCACCGGCAGGTGGCTGCTCTGCTTGATCACCGGCACCGCCGACAGGTCCAGCGTGTTGCGGGTGGCTTTCTCGAACGTGCGGATTCCCCGTTCACACAGGATCACCTGGGTGTTGCCGTTGCTCATCAGATACTCGGCGGCCAGCAGCATTTCCTCGATGGTGGACATCAGCCCCCGCTTGAGCATGACCGGCGTGCGCGCCTTGCCCACCGCCTCGAGCAGGGCGTAGTTTTGCATGTTGCGGGCACCGATCTGCAGGATATCCGCGTAGCGGCAAACCAGGGGAACGCTGTCCGGCGAAATCACCTCGGTGATCACCGGCAGTCCGGTCTCCTCGCGCGCGGCGGCCAGGATCTGCAGTCCCTCCTCACCCAGCCCCTGAAAAGAATAGGGCGACGTGCGGGGCTTGAAGGCCCCACCGCGCACCACGTTGCCTCCGCAGGCTTTCACGTGGCGGGCGCATTCCAGCAACTGGTCATGGTTCTCGACGGCACAGGGCCCCGCCATGACGACGAACTCGGGTCCGCCGATCTTCAATCCTCCCAGGCGCACCACCGTGGGCTCGGGCTGGAAGTCCAGGCTCACCAGCTTGAACTTGCTGGACAGAGGAGTCACGTTGTCCACCCCGGGCAAATCCTTGACGGCTTCCAGCTTCTCCAGATTGCCGTCCATGACCCCGATGACCGTCCGCAAGGCCCCGTGGTAGGGCCGGGGACTGAATCCCATCTCCTCGACGCGGCGAATCACCTGGCTCAGGTCGGCCAGGGAGGAATCTGTTTTCATCAGGATGATCATGGTTGTCCTTTCAAACCGCGCCCAGGGCTCGGTTCACCTCGGTGAGAAATGCTTCGAGATCGTCCACGGCCAGGTCAGGGCCCGCAGCCCGGTCGATGATGCGGATCAGCTCGCTGCCGATGATCACACCATCGGCCTGGCGGCAAATCCGGGCCGCCTGGTCGGCGCTGTTCACCCCGAACCCCACGTAACGGGGCAGGGTGCTGTGCCGGGCCACCCGGTCCAGATAGTCGGCCAGTTCTTCCGGTGCACTGATTCCCGCCCCGGTCACTCCCGTGACCGAGACCAGGTAGAAAAATCCCGTCGCCTGCTCGGCAATGGCCGCCAGCCGGGAGGGGCTGGTGGTGGGGGCCGCCAGATCCACCAGGGATACTCCCTGGTCAATCAGCAAGGACCGCAAGGGCCCCGCCTCTTCGGGAGGAAGATCCGGCACGATCACCCCCACCACGCCCTGTTCCGCACACGCCGCCGCGAAGGGCGCGGCACCAAATCTGAGAATCGGGTTGAGATACCCCATCAGCACCACCGAAAGGCCGTGCTCCCGGTGCGCCTGTCCGGCCATTGCCAGAACCCTGTCCAGGGTCACTCCCTGCTCCAGGGCCTTCTGCGAAGCCGCCTGGATCACCGGACCATCGGCCACGGGGTCGCTGAAGGGGATGCCGATCTCCATCAGCCGGCAACCGCTGCGCGCAATGGCCCCGGTCAGGGCAGCGAAGGTGGCGGCATCCGGATAGCCAGCCGTCAGAAACGGCACCAGCACCTTGGTGCCCTCATCCCGGAGTTGGCGCGTCAGGCTTTCCAGTGCAGTCATGACGAACCTCCCGTCGAGACCATGTCCTTGTCCCCGCGCCCTGACAAGTTGACGATGACGACCTTGCCCTGACCCTCGTCGGGAAACGCGCTCAGCAAGGGCTTCAGGTAGGCCAGAGCGTGACTGGTTTCCAGGGCGGGGATGATCCCCTCGCTACGGCAAAGCAAGCGGAACCCGGCCAGGGCCTCGTCGTCGGTGACCGCGACATAGCGGGCCCGGCCGGTGTCCTTGAGGTGACTGTGTTCGGGGCCCACCCCCGGGTAGTCCAGGCCCGCGGCAATGGAGTGGGCCGGCAGCACCTGGCCGTCCCCGTCCTGCAACAGATAGCTGTAGGCGCCGTGCAACACGCCGGGCCGGCCCAGGGCCAGGGCCGCGGAGTGGCCCGCCGCTGATCCACCCGCCTCGACTCCGATCAGGGCCACCGAGGGGTCAGCCACGAATCCGGTAAAAATCCCCAGGGCATTGCTGCCCCCACCCACACAGGCCACCACCGCGTCGGGCAACCGATTTTCCTTGGCCAAAATTTGGCGACGGGCCTCGCTGCCGATCACCGCCTGGAAATCGCGGACCATGGTGGGATAGGGATGGGGCCCCACGGTGGAGCCGATGATGTAGTGGGAGGTCGCGACGTTGGTCACCCAGTCGCGGATAGCTTCGCTGGTGGCATCCTTCAGGGTGCGGCTGCCGGAACTCACCGGCACCACCCGGGCTCCCAGCATGCGCATCCGCTGCACGTTGGGTTCCTGGCGGGCCATGTCCACCTCGCCCATGTACACCGTGCAATCCAGACCCGCCAGAGCAGCCACCGTGGCCGAGGCCACCCCGTGCTGGCCGGCGCCCGTCTCGGCAATGATGCGACTTTTGCCCATCCGCCGGGTGAGCAAAACCTGTCCCAGGCAATTGTTGATCTTGTGGGCGCCCGTGTGGTTCAGGTCTTCTCTCTTGAGATAGACCCGGGCCTTGCTCCCCAGTTCCCTGGACAGGTTCTTGGCCAGGTACAGCGGCGTGGGCCGGCCGGAATAGTCGGCCAGAAGATCGGCCAGCTCCTCCTGGAACGCGGGATCCTTTTGCGCTTCCGCATACACCTTTTCCAGTTCCTGGAGTCCCGGCATCAGAGTTTCGGGCACGTACTGTCCCCCGAAAACGCCGAAACGTCCGGGACCCTGGCCCATCATGATCGACATGGCTTGACCTTCCTGGCCACCCGGTCCAGCCGGACGGTGTCCTTGATACCCGGGGCCTTCTCCACACCCCGGCTGAGATCCACGGCAAAGGGCTGGATAGCCAGGGCTTCGTGGATGTTGTCGCTGTTCAGTCCGCCCGCCAGAAAAACTTCGCGCCCCTCGGCGATCAGGCGTTGCGCGGCCTGACGCAGCCGGCTCTGCAACATGGTCAGATCATCTGCCGATTCCCCCTTGGGCAAATCCAGCAGAAGATAGGCCACCTCGCCATATTCACGGGCTCGTCCCTGCTCGAGATCTTCCAGGGTCAGGGCCTTGATCAGAGGCAATCCGATCTCACGCTGCAGCTCCCGACAGTAGGCCGGCGACTCCTGCCCATGCAGCTGCACCAGGTCCAGTTCGGCACCCTGGCTGATGTGCACGACCTCCTCGAGCGGGCTGTCCACGAACACCCCACACAGACGGGCCTCGGGAACCACCTGGCGAATCTTCCGAGCCAGATCAAAACTCACCTGCCGCGGTCCGGGAGCAAAAATCAGCCCCAGGATATCTGCCCCACGCTGGTGCGCGGCTGCCGCATCGAGAGGGCGCGTCAGCCCACACACCTTGAGGCGAGGCCGATCCGTGGCTTCCAGGCCGGTGATCTCTCGCACCTTCCGCCCCGGGTCCCGGCTCATCAGCAGGGCGTGGCCGATCAGGAAGGCGTCGGCCCCCTGAGCCGCCAGGTCGAGAACTTGCGCACGACTCTGGATCCCGCTTTCACTCACCTTGATCAGACCTTCGGGGACCAGCGGAATCAGCCGGGCGGTTTGCCCCAGATCGGTTTCCAGGGTGGCCAGATTGCGGTTGTTGATACCCAGGATCCGCGCGCCCGCCTGCACGCTTTTCTCGATATCTTCCGCGTCGTGGCATTCCACCAGGGAGTGCAAACCCAGCCGGTGCACCTCGGCCAGCAGACGGGTCAGAGTGTCTTGATCCAGCAGGCGCGCGATCAGCAGCACGGCATCAGCTCCCGCCTCCCACGCCGCCTGAATCTGGCTTTCAGCCACGATGAAATCCTTGGTCAGGATGGGCAAATCCACCGCCTGGCGCATGGCCGTCACATCGGCCAGCGAGGTCCCGAAATGCTCCCGGTCGGTCACCAGCGAAAGGGCGGCTGCCCCTCCGCGCTGATAGGCTGCCGCCAGCTGGGCGGGCGCCGCGTCTTGCCGGAAATGGGGATGGCTGGGCGATCGATGCTTGACCTCGGCAATGACCGCCAGCGGCCTGCGCAGCGCTGCGGCGAAATCGCGCACCGGCATATCCTCGGCACGACTTGGGCCCTTGGCGGTAAATCGCTGGGCCAGGGAGCGAGCCTCGTCCCTTTTCCCGGGTAGAATCCTCTCCAGAAAGCTCATGACGCTTCCCCCCACAGGCGATGGGTGATGGTTTTCATCTCTTCCAGCAGATCCAGGACCGTCCCCGAACGGAGCGTTTCCCGGGCCAGATCCACGCCCTCGGCCAGGTTCTCGGCCCTGTCTCCCAGCACCGCAGCGAAGGCGGCATTCAGGACCACCGCGGTGCCCCGAGCATCGTCCTGGCCCTGGAAAACCCTGGTCAACAGGCGCGCGTTGTCGGTGGGAGTGCCCCCCTGCAGGTCGGCCACCGGGACGGTGTCGATTCCCACCTCTGCCGGATGGAAAGTGAACACCCGCACCTGGCCGTCCCTCAGCTCGGCCACCTGGGTGGGGCCGCAAGGCGACACCTCGTCCAGTCCCCCGGCCCCGTGAACCACGTAGGCGCGCCGCGACCCCAGCTGCCCCAGCACCCGGCACATGGGCTCACACAGCGCGGGGTCGTAAACTCCCAGCAGCTGACGATCGGCTCCCGCCGGATTGGCCAGCGGCCCCAGCAGGTTGAAAACCGTCCGGACCTTCAAGGCGGCACGCACCGGTCCGGCGTACTTCATGGCCGGATGCAGCTGGGGAGCGAACAGGAATCCGATCCCCAGGGTGTCGATCATGTTGCCGACCTGGGCGCTGTCCAGATCGATGTTGACCCCCAGGGCCTCCAGAACATCAGCGCTGCCACTGCGGGATGACACGGCCCGGTTCCCGTGCTTGGCCACCGGAATGCCCATGGCGGCGGCCACCAGGGCGGTGGCGGTGGAGATGTTGATGGAGCCCGACCCGTCCCCCCCCGTTCCACACGTGTCCAGCAACGCGGTCTGCCCTGTGGGCACCGGCACCAGATGGCGGCGCATGGCCTCGGCAAAACCGGTGATCTCGTCCACCGTTTCTCCCTTGAGGCGCAAGGCCACCAGCAAGGCCGCCAGAACCGTGGGTTCCACCTGGCCGGCCATGATCTGATCCAGCAGATCGGTGGCCTCCCCGCGCTCCAGATGACCTCCCTCAAGAAGCCTGGCGAGAATCGCGCTGGGCATCGTCGTCCCCCTTTCCGGCCGATAGCTCCAGGAAATTGGCCATCAGGCGGCGGCCTTCCGGGCTCAGGATGGACTCGGGATGGAACTGGACCCCCTCCACATCGGCCCCCTTCAGGCGGACCCCCATGATCTCGCCCCCGCTGGTGTAGCTGGACACCTGCAACTCGGCGGGCAGGTCTTTTTCCGGAGCGATCAAGCTGTGGTAACGCGTGGCCTCGAAGGGGTTGGACAGCCCGTGGTAGATGGTGCCGCCATCGTGGTAGATGCGGCTGACCTTGCCGTGCATGACCCGCTCGGCCCGCGCAATACGCCCTCCGAAGGCGCTGACGATACTCTGGTGACCGAGACAGATCCCCAGCACCGGGATTCTCCCCGCGAAGTGGCGGATGAACTCGACGCTCACCCCGGCATCATCGGGAGTGCCGGGACCCGGAGAGATCACCAGGGAGCGGGGCGCCAGGGCGATGGCCTCGTCCAGGGTGATGGCATCGTTCCGCACCACCTGGACCTGGCCGCCCAGTTCCCCCATCAGCTGCGCCACGTTGAACGTGAACGAATCGTAATTGTCGATGAGCAGATGCATGACTAGAAGCCCTCCTCGGCGTTTTTCACCGCCCGGGTCAGGGCCCGGATCTTGTTCAGCGTTTCCTGGTATTCCTTGTCCGGCTGGCTGTCGGCCACGATTCCAGCGCCCCCCTGGACACTGAAACGATCGCCCTGCATGAGCAAGGTGCGGATGGTGATGCACATGTCCATATCACCCTGCAGTCCAAAGTATCCCACCGCCCCGGCGTAGGGTCCCCGGCGGTCGGGTTCCAGCTCGGCGATGATTTCCATGGCGCGAATTTTCGGGGCACCCGACACGGTGCCGGCGGGGAATGTGGCGCGCAGGGCGTCGAACATGTCCCGACCTTCAGCCAGCTGTCCGGAAACCCGGGACACCATGTGCATGACGTGGCTGTAACGCTCGACGGCCATGAACTCGTCCACCTCGATGGTGCCCGTACGACACACCCGGCCCAGATCGTTGCGGCCCAGATCCACCAGCATCACGTGCTCGGCGCGCTCCTTCTCGTCGGCCAGCAGCTCCTCGGCCAGACGCAGATCCTCCTGGGCCGTGGCGCCGCGGTGCCGGGTGCCGGCAATGGGATTGACCTGCAGCCGGTCCCCATCCAGCCGCACCAGCATTTCCGGGGAAGATCCGATCAGCTGAAAATCTTCGAAATCCAGGTAGAGCAGGTAGGGGCTGGGGTTCAGGATGCGCAGAGCCCGGTAAACCTGGAAGGGCGCCACCTCGGTCTGGCCATAGAGGCGCTGGGACAGGACGATCTGGAAAGCATCGCCGGCCAGAATATGCTCCTGCGCCTGGCGCACCTTGGCGGTGAAAGCACTCTCATCCAGATTGGCCGACAGCTCGAGGGTACTCTCGCCATTTCCGACGGGCGCCGCACCGAGCAAGACTTCCTGGGGCAAAGGCGTTTGCAACGCGGCCAGGACCTGCTCCACCCGGTCGCAGGCCGCATCATGGGCCGCCTCACCTGGGCCCTCGGCCGGCATGGTCAGGATTTCGATCTCACTCTTGACGTGGTCGAAAACCGCCATGGTCTCGGGAAACATGAAGTGGTAGTCCGGCAGGCTGCTGTCCTCGGTTGTGGGCAGGGACACACCCTCGAAGTAGCGCACCAGATCGTAACCCAGGTACCCCACCGCCCCGCCGAAGGGTGGCGGCAAATCGCCTTCCGGGTCAGCGAAGGCTCCGGTGACCTCCAGCTGGCGCTTGATGGGCTCCAGGGGATCATCGGGATCCACCGGGGCTTCGCTGCTCTGGACCACGCCATCGATTTCCCGGCGGGTCACCACCAACTCGTCCTTGAGCTGGATGCTGACTGTCGGCCGCAACCCCACGAAGGAATAGCGCCCCACCTGCATCCCCTTCTCCACGCTTTCCAGCAGGAAGGCCGCGCCCAGGCCCTTGAGCTTGAGGTAAACCGACACGGGGGTTTCCAGGTCCGCGGGGATCTTCACCCGGACCGGCACACGGCGGCCGTCTCGCGTCTGGTCCAGAAAATCAGACCGGGTGGGATAAATTGTCGGGGAAATCATCATATCCTCCTGGGGCACGTGGCCTCTCGGGTGTCCTCGTTTTCAGGTCAACGTTCCTGGGGGCGGATACAAAAAAACCCGCCACCGGATCGGTGACAGGCTGCTGGTCGGGGAGAAGGTATCAGTTCAGTTTAAAAAAAAGACCTCCCGTCCGCAGATGCTGCCACCGTGGCCGGCTTGCGCCAAGCACACCAATAGCAATGCCAGGACCAGGAGTCCTGAGATACGCACCTGTCATGGACGGAAAGGTTGAGCATGATTGCGCGTGGCTTCCGGCCCACGCCGCCGGTTCAAACTTCAATTCTTGTGACCATGATACAGGAATGGGCGGCGGTCGTCAAGACCCTCCCATTCCTGTGCGTTGAACATCCGGGAGATTTGCCCTAACCTGTGGGCTTCACCTTTCAGAAACCCGGAGATTCCCATGTCCAGTTCATTCGGCCACCTTTTCCGGATCACCACCTTCGGCGAATCCCACGGCGGCGGGGTGGGCGTCATCATCGATGGCTGCCCCTCGCGTCTGGCCCTCGGCCCCGAGGATATCCAGCTCCAGCTGGACCGCCGTCGCCCCGGTCAGGGAGCCCTGACCACCCCCCGCAATGAAGCCGACCGGGTGGAGATCCTTGCGGGCGTGGAAGACGGACTGACCCTGGGCTCTCCCGTGGCCATGCTGGTCCGGAACCGCGACCAGAAACCTGGCGACTACCGGGACATGCAGGACATTCCCCGCCCCTCCCATGCCGATTTCACCTACCGGGAAAAGTTCGGCATCAAGTCGGCCAGCGGCGGCGGGCGGGCCAGTGCCCGGGAAACCATTGGCCGGGTGGCCGGCGGTGCGGTGGCCGAGAAATGGCTGCGGGATAAGTACGGCGTGGAAATCGTGGCCTTCGTGGACAGCGTGGCCGGCATCCAGGCTCCGACACCCGATCTGGGGAGCTTGACACGAGCCTTGGTGGACCAGAACGAGGTCCGATGCCCCGATCCTGACCTGGCCCAGGCCATGGCTGCGGCCATCCTGGCGGCCCGCGGAGATCGGGATTCGGTGGGCGGCACCATCACCTGCGTTTGTCGCCAGGTCCCTGCAGGCTGGGGTGAACCGGTGTTCGACAAGTGCGAGGCGCTGCTGGCCCGGGCCATGCTGTCCATTCCCGCCGCCAAGGGCTTCGAGTCCGGCTCGGGATTTGCCGGGGCCAGCCTGAGAGGCTCGCAAAACAACGATCCCTTCCGGTCCGAGAATGGAGTCCTGACCACGGCCAGCAACAATTCCGGGGGAATCCAGGGAGGCATCACCAACGGGCAGCCCCTGGTTTTTCGGGTGGCTTTCAAGCCCCCGGCCACCATTGGCACCCCTCAGCAGACGGTCGATTTCTCCGGTCAGGATGTCACGCTGGAAGGCAAGGGCCGCCATGACCCCTGTGTTCTGCCGCGGGCCGTGCCCATCGTCGAGAGCATGGCCGCCCTGGTGCTGGCCGACCTGGCTCTGCGCCAGCAATCCCGCCGCTGAGTTCCCCGGTCAATCCAGGCCGGGGATGATGTCCCGCAGATCCTGCACATAGTCGGCGAACAGCTTCCGGCCCCTGGCCGTGGGCCGCACCGTGGTGAGCGGCCGCTTCCCCTCGAAGGTCTTGCGCACGGTGACCAGCTTGCCCTCCTCCAGCTTCGCCAGATGGACCGAGAGGGTGCCGTCGGTCAAGTTGAGCTGTTTCCGGATCTCGGTGAAGGGCAGGGCGCGCCCCGCACGCAAAAGACACGACAGGATCAGCAACCTGACCCGGCCGTGAATGAGCGGCAACAAGGGTGACCGGAGGTCCCGGTCCTTCCCGGTGGAATTTTCCTGCGCCACGCCCTGGGCCTCCTTGCCGGGCGTTGTCTTCGATCAACCAGGCCGGTCGCCTCCTTGCGAACGGAACATTCGGGGGTTTGGTCAGGGACCGACGGTGTGTGCCATGATGTCGGTACTCGTCGGTCCCTGGAGTTCAGGAACGGCCACCCTGCCGCATCCTGAAGGGGTCAACCCGATGATTGTGGCCTCAGGCCCGCCAACCCTTCTTCCGCACGTCCTTGTGCAGGAAGATGGTTGACGAGGGGGCGGCTGGCACCCAGGACCAGTGATCCGCCCCCTAGCCGTCCGGAGTTCCTTCTCCAGCTCCCTCGCGGGGGTCCGTTGTTCCGTCAGGACCCGGCATTCAACCATCGCGATCAACCAACCCGATCTGTCGTCCCAGCTGATCTCGTATGGACTTTTATATTTCAAGTACTTTAGGTTTTCAAGTGAAAAAACGAAAAAAGATGAAGAATCCTGATGGGACTGATGAACCGCGTCGAAATGTCCTCGGTCGAGCAACGTAAGGGAAAGCATTGCAATGCCTTGAGCGACCTGCGGATTTTTCGACACGGCTCATCAGTCCCATCAGGATTCTGATTCCTTTTTCGTTTCTTCACTTGCGGGAGGGTTGGCATAGCTGGGTTGGACTGCAAAAAATGTGATGTTGAGAAATTCAGAATGACTAGACTTGGATACCGCTGAGGTAGGCCTTATCTTGGTCCCGGTTTGCCGCCCACCTTTCTGAACCCAAGCGGCGCCCCAACGCATCTGCCCGGACGGACCGACGCCATGATCCAATCCCCGGTTTCCCGGACAGGGCACTGACACCATGAAGGAGGTTGCCATGAAGACCGAAAAGCTCATCAAGATGGAAGACCAGTTCGGAGCCAACAATTATCATCCCTTGGACATCGTCATCAAGAAGGCGGAAGGCGTCTGGGTTGAAGACGTCGAAGGCAACAAGTTCATGGATTTTCTGGCCGCCTACAGCGCCGTGAACCAGGGCCACTGCCACCCCCGCCTGTTGAAGGCCCTGCGCCGCCAGGCCGCCAAGGTCACCCTGACCAGCCGCGCCTTCCGCAATGACCAGCTGCCTTACTTCTGCCAGGAGGTCTGCGAGCTGACCGGTTTCGACCGGGTGTTGCCCATGAACTCCGGCGCCGAGGCCGTCGAGACCGCCATCAAGGCCGCCCGCAAGTGGGGCGAAAAGGTCAAGGGCATCAAGAAGAACAAGGCCGAGATCATCGTCTGTGCCGACAACTTCCACGGCCGCACCACCACCATCGTGGGCTTCAGCACCGAGGAAGCCTACAAGGACGGCTTCGGCCCCTTCACTCCCGGCTTCAAGGTCATTCCCTTCGGTGACGCCAAGGCCCTCGAGGCCGCGATCACCAAGAACACCTGCGCCTTCATGGTCGAGCCCGTGCAGGGCGAGGCCGGCATCAACGTGCCTCCCAAGGGTTTCCTGAAATGTGCCGCCGACCTGTGCAAGAAGAACAACGTGCTGTTCATTGCCGATGAGATCCAGAGCGGTCTGGGCCGCACCGGCAAGCTGTTCGCCTACATGCACGAGGACATCACCCCCGACGCCGTGATCATCGGCAAGGCTCTCAGCGGCGGCTTCTACCCTGTGTCGGCTTTCCTGGCCGGCGACGAGGTCATGGGCGTTTTCAATCCCGGCGACCACGGCAGCACCTTCGGCGGCAACCCCCTGGGCATGGCCGTGGCGCGCGAGGCTTTGAAGGTCCTCATCGAGGAGAAACTGGTGGAGAACAGCGCCAAGCTGGGCCCCTGGTTCATGGGTGAACTGCAGAAGATGAATTACAAGAGCATCAAGAAGGTGCGGGGCCAGGGCCTGTTCATCGGTCTGGTGCTGGATCGTCCGGCCCGCCCCTACTGTGAGGCCCTCAAGGCCGAAGGCATGCTCTGCAAGGAGACCCACGAGAACGTCATCCGTTTTGCTCCTCCTCTGGTCATCACCAAGAAGGAACTGAACATGGCGCTGCGCCGGATCAACAAGGTGTTCAAGAAGCTGGACGGCTAGTTTGACTATGCCTTATTTTGGGGCCCGGGGCGTTTGCTCCGGGCCTTTTTTTGGGCCTTTCCAAATCCAAGGACGGAAACCTCATGGCCTCCTGGGTCTTCGCATCAGATCTGCACGGAAAAACCGAACGCTACCGCAGCCTCCTGCGAATCATGGCCGAGGAGATACCGCAAGCCGTCCTGCTGGGAGGCGACCTGCTGCCCCACGCCATGGACAGCTCGTGGTCAGCCAACCCTGACCACCATGATTTCCTGGCCGATTTCCTGACGCCCGCCTTGCAGAAAGTCCAGGCCACCCTGGGCCCGGACTACCCGCAGATTTTTCTGATCCTGGGCAACGATGATCCGGCATTTCACGAAGAGACACTGCGGGAAGGAGAGCAGCGCGGGCTGTGGCAGTATGTCCACGGGCGGCAGGTCGAGCACCTGGGCTTCACCATCCTGGGCTACAACTGTATTCCGCCCTCGCCTTTCCAGCTCAAGGACTGGGAGCGCTACGATGTTTCCCGCTACGTCGATCCGGGATGTCTCTCACCCGAAGAAGGTCGGCACACCGGGGGCCTGGAGGCCAGGGATCTTCGACACACCACCATGGCCCAGGAACTGAAGGAACTGTCCGCAGGCGTGGCCGATTTCCGCCGCACCATTCTGCTCAGCCACTGTCCCCCGTATGACTGCCCCCTGGACCGGGCGGCCCTGGACGGCAAGACGGTGGACCACGTCCCGCTGGACGTCCACATCGGCAGCATCGCGATCAAAAGATTCATCGAGGACAAGCAGCCGCTGCTGAC
>JAZBOO010000248.1:0-6460 GCA_036351155.1 Candidatus Krumholzibacteriia bacterium
TGGAAAACAATCCTGCCCAGGCAAGGAAGGAAGCCCGTGGGAGAGATCGGCAGGTCCTCCCAGTTTATGTACAGATTTTTGATTGTCAACAACTCCTCGGGGCCCAAACCCTGTTTTTATTCACTTGAAGTGCCGTTTCAGGTGATCGAGATCAACGCACCAGGGTCACCGATCCCCTGGCCTGCAGGGTTCCCGCCTGCATGAGGTAGAGGTAACGACCTGAAGCAACGGCGCTGCCTGCGTCGTTATCGCCGTTCCACGTGATGTGGATCTGGTCCTCGACCAGGTCCGCGCTGTGCAAGGTCCGCACCAGGGCACCGCGGATGTCGAACACCCGAAGCACCGCGCCGGACAGATCCACCGCCGCCCCTGGATTCAGGGACATGGAAACGGTCGTCCGCGGATTACAGGGATTGGGGAAAGCACGGCTGCCGGTCAGGCTGGCCTCGGGGGCGCGCCCAGCCACGAACTCCACCAGAAGGTCCTTCAGCCCGAAAACATGAGTGGGCAAGGCCAGGTCATGGTTCTCGATGGATCCGCTGACGGTGGACAGGTGACCACCGAACAGGTACCGGAAATCCTCGGCCAGGATTTCCCGTGCCCGGTCCGCGTGGGCAGCCATGGGCCCGTTGTCCACCGAATCCAGGCCACGCAGTTCCAGATAGGAGTCCCAGCGGCGGCTGTCCCCGTCCAGGAACGCCCAGGTCAGGACATGGCCCATCTCGTGGGTGGTGATGTAGGCCACCGTGGATTCGGCCACAGGGCCGTTACCAGGAGCCAGGTAAAGGCGATTCTTGCTGGCGTAACTGCTGCTCACCTGGGCCGGGAGGGCCGGAAGCAGGAAAACATCCACGGTCAGATCGGTCTGGAAACCCTGCATGTCGGCCAGGGCCTTGGTCACCATGTTCTGATCGAAGGCGAAGGCCTGGCGGTTTTCAGAGGAAAGTTCGATGCCGCAAAGGGCCGGGTTCTCGGCGATTTCCTGGGGGGAATAAACCACAGCGGTCAACCCGTTGGCGAAGGCATGGGTTTCCTCGGCGACGGCCGATCCGGCCAGCAGGGCCACGGCCAGGAGCACCAGCATCATGGCGGCGAACCTGCTGTGGAATCCCTCATGCGCCTTCATGGTCCCGATCCTTCCCTTGTGAGAACTCCTGCGCCCTTTTGCTCCGTTATCCGCCGCGCAGTTGATATTTACCCAGAATACCGCAGGTTTCATACCCGTTTGCCCTGGGCGCTGAGGGGAGCTCCATTTCCGCCGGACGGCTACCCGCAAAGCGGCTAACCACAGCGGTGATCACATGTTAGGATTACGGAATTTCGAACAATAAATCAAGAGGGACCGTGGCGGAAAAAAATCCAGAGAACAGGCAGGGCCGAATAGTGAATTATTCCACTTTTAATGGGGGATTTTCCACACAGTCCTTCATGGAGTTCTGATGAGAACGCCCGAAACTGCGGAAATTTCCTCGAAAAATTGTGGAATTCCCCTCAACAACAGGGGTAAAGGAAGGGAGTGCGACTCAGGCCGATGTCACCGTGGCCTCTTCGCGGAGGGGTTGCACATTCCGCGCACCCGCACCCAGGCGTGCCAGGAGCAGGGCTCCCAGACCGAAGAAGTACGCCGCCAGCTTCACGGCAAAACCCAGGACCACCAGCACACGGGACAGCCCCGCAAAAGCCGGCCAGATGCCCAGCAACTGCCCCAGGAACGCCACCGAATGCAGAACAAGCAGGCCCAAGGCCACCGAAATCCAGGTGGCGCCACAGTTGCCGGAAAATTGCCGGCAAAGACGGCGGCCAATGGCCAGGGCGGACAGCCCCACGGACAGAACCCCCAGGACCACCAGCGCCACTGCCACCAGGAGAGCCACGGGAATACCGATCACCGTCAGCACCAGAATGGCCATGACCACCAGAGCCAGAATATGCAGACCGAATGAGCCGGCCAGGCCCGCCGCAAGACTGGGCATCGGGCGTGAAGAAAGCACCTCCAGGGAACGCTCCAGCCGTTTCCCGGGAGCCAGACTGTACGCCAGGACGGCGAAAAGCAGCATGGCCAGGAACTCGCCCTGACCCAGAAGGAAATTCATGGGGCCAGGTTCAAACAATCCCTCGGGGCCGTCACTGCCCAGACTACGCCAGGGGTCGACCACCACCACATCGTGGACATCAGCATCGGGATCCTGATCCAGACGCCCCCCCACTGCCACCACTTCACCGGTGACCTCGGCGGTCTCGGTCAGGAACAGGTCGCCGAAAACCACAACCACGTTGCCGTCGACCCGGCCAGACACCTCGGCGTCGCCAAAGACAACGACCACATGCCCCCGGACATCTTCACGCTCGGTGACCTGCAAGCGGTCCCAGACCTTGACCACGTTCCCCTTGATGACCTTCCGCTTTTCCTTGTGACCGAAGGGCTTCAAGGCAACGCCCTCCCAGCCCCAGTTCTGCCCGCCCTCGAAGGACAGCGAATCGGGCAGTTCGGACAGGATCATCTTGCTCAGAACATTCAGGCCCTGGCTCAGCTGCTCGTCCAGATTCTCGGGAATGTTGATGATGATGCCCTCACCCTTGGCATCCAGGAAAGAGATCTGGTTGTCAGAGATCTCCAGATCCATGTCCCCCAGCTCGGCACCGATCTCCTCGACCAGGACCGTGAAATGCTGGATGGACTTCTCGATGCTTTCCTTTTCCCGGGGCCCCAGCTCCAGTCCCAGCCCGAGTTCGGCCAGGCTCAGGGAATCGCGCATGGCGGAGATGATCTCGCTGTATTGCTTGATTTGCACCACCAGGGAATCCCGGGTGCCGGGCTCCAGCTGGACAATATGCTCGAAGCGCTGGAGTGCGCGGGGCCGGGATCCGGTGTCCGGAGTCGCCGGGGTAGTGGGAGCATCGGGAGGGGTCTGCTGCCCCCGGGCAGGGGTCACCAGGACCAGAGCCGCCAGGGCCAGCCAGAACAGGGTCAGAAAGGCGGGAATGAAGGCACGAGGAGAGCCCACCAATACGCCGAGGCGGTTCCCTGAAGAACCGCCACCGCTTCCGTGACTCTCAACGAGCAGTGCCATGATGCCTCAGCCTTCCGATCTTCTGACCGCCAGTGCCGCGCGACGTCCCATTCCCTGCAATCTTACCAGAGCTTCCGGCAGGAAGCCCAGCAAAGAAATGAGGGAAGTGCTTTCCAGCACTCCGGTCACCGGGCCCAGGACAATCCCGGCCACGGCCAGACCAAGTCCCAGAACTCGTGTCACCGTGGAGCGAATAGCCGCTGGCAGGAATTCCTCTTCCAGGAACACCGGCACCCGTTCCCGACGAATGGGCTCCATGGCGCGGTAGGCTTCGTAGGGCACGGAAGCCAGGATCTTGGCGTTGAAATCGGCAGGCACCTCGTGCTCGGGCAAGCTTTCCAGCACGCCGAACAGGGCCTGCATATCATCATGGGCGTGCTGGCACTCAGCACATTCCCTCAGATGCAAGAAGAACTGGAGTGAACGCGTCTTCTCCAGGGTTCCATCCAGGTAGTCCTGGAGACCGTCCAGACAATCCTCGCAACCCAGGGGGGCGGATTGTTTGTTGTTGCGGTCCATGACCGACTCCTTCGGGCTTTTGTGCTCCCGGGCGGCGTGGGGTAAGACGGTACGCCCGGGAATTCCGTTTATTCATGGAGGGGAAACAACCAGTGGCTTAATTCCGGTTGTTTCGCCCCCCATCAGTCGACAGGTGCCGTATCCCCCGACGATGACGTGACCACCTGTCTGATCAACGTTTACGGGGCCTGGAACCGTTTGTTTCAGGTGTTTCCAAAAAAAACCGCTTTACAGGCAGTTTTTTTGGCCCCTTCCCGTCAAATATCGTACTGCCGCACTTCCAGCATCTGCTGGATCATGTTCCGGGCCCGGTGGATACGCGCCTTGACCGTCCCGAGGGGCAAATCCAGGATCCCGGAGATTTCCTCGTAACTGAGCTGTTGATCGTGCCGCAGCAGGGTGATGGCCTTGTAATGGGGCGGCAGATCGGCGATGACCTCTTCCAGTCGGGCCACCGCTTCCTTGCGCTGCAGGACAGTGTCCGGCTCAGGGCCCTTGTCCGGCAACTGGAATTCATACTCTTCCCCATCGCTCCCCTGCCCGCCTTCGAGGGAAAGGAAGCGCAACCGATTGCGGCGCAGGTGATCAATGCAATGGTTGGTGGCGATGCGGAACAGCCAGCTGCTGAAGGCATAGCTTTCGTCGAAGCGATCGAGCAGGGAAAAAACCTTGATGAAAACTTCCTGGGCCAGGTCCCGGGCGTCCTCCGCGTTGCGGGTCATCCTGTAGCACAGGTTATAAATGGCCCCCTTGTAGCGGTTCAGGATCTCCTCAAATGCCTCTTCTTCGCCACGCTTGCAGCGACGGATGGTCTTCAGATCCTGATGCTTGTCGAACATGGATTCTCCGGGGGTCAAGGTTTGGGCCCGAAAATAGTCCCTTCAGGCTGAAACGGTCAAGAATTGACACCTCGACACCCGGGACCTACACTGCAGACGAGATTCACATCATGGCCGGAAGCCCGGCATCACCGGCGCGCCCCGATGTATGGTTGCGCCGCCTCCAGAGGGATGGAAAATGAGCTTCATCGAAATGATTCAGGCCCGTGAAATCCTTGATTCACGTGGCAACCCCACCGTCGAGGTGGATGTCTTCCTTGAAGACGGCAGCGTGGGCCGGGCGGGGGTCCCCAGCGGGGCGTCCACCGGTGAGCACGAGGCCATCGAGCTGCGCGACGGCAACAAGGACCGCTACCTCGGCAAGGGTGTTCTCGACGCCGTGGGCAACGTGCGCGACCTCGAGGAAGAGCTGGTGGGCATCGACGCCACCGACCAGATCCTGATCGACCGGATCATGCTGGAAATCGATGGCACGCCCAACAAGTCCAAGATCGGCGCCAACGCCATCCTGGGCGTGAGCCTGGCCGTGGCCAAGGCCGCGGCCGCTTCGGTGGGTCTGCCCCTTTACCAGTACATCGGCGGCGTGTCGGCGCGGACCCTGCCGGTGCCCATGATGAACGTGCTGAACGGCGGCAGCCACGCGGACAACAACGTGGACATTCAGGAATTCATGATCATGCCCGTGGGCGCCCCCTCCTTCAAGGAAGCCCTGCGTTACGGCGCCGAAACCTTCCACAGCCTGAAGAAGATCCTGGGCGAAAAAGGCCTGGCCACCAGCGTGGGCGACGAGGGCGGCTTCGCCCCCAACCTCGGCAGCAACCGCGAGGCCCTGGACTACCTGATGATGGCCATCGAAAGGGCCGGCTACCGTCCCGGCGAGGACATCGTCCTGGCCATGGACGTGGCCAGCAGCGAGATGTTCAAGGACGGCATGTATCACATGGAAGCCGAGGGCGAGGACTGGAGTGCCGAGCAGCTGATCGCCTTCTACAAGGATCTGCTGGAGAACTACCCCATCATGTCCATCGAGGACGGCCTGGACGAGAACGACTGGGAAGGCTGGGGCAAGATGTACGAGGCCATCGGCAACCGGGTCCAGATCGTGGGCGACGACCTGCTGGTGACCAACCCCGAGAAGCTGCGTCGGGCCATCGCCGAAGGTTGCGCCAACAGCATCCTGATCAAGCTCAACCAGATCGGCAGCTTGAGCGAGACCCTCGAGACCATCGAGATCGCCAAGCGGGCCCGCTACACCAACGTGATCAGCCACCGGAGTGGCGAGACCAGCGACTACACCATCGCCGACCTGGCCGTGGCCACCAATGCCGGTCAGATCAAGACCGGTTCGCTGTGCCGGAGCGACCGCATCGCGAAGTACAACCAGCTGCTGCGCATCGAGGAAGAGCTGGATGATCTGGCCGTGTATCCTGGCTTGAGCTGCTTCTACAACCTGCGGTAAATTCCATCCGGGGCGGCATCCTCAGGGTGTCGCCCCACCCACCTGGCACATGGAGGTTGCGGGTTTGGGCAACGGAATGAAAAGGAAAACATACGCCAGCCAGCGTCGACGGTCGTTGTTGCGCAACAATCGGTTGCTCTTGTTCTGCGGCGTGGTGGCAGTGGGCGCCCTGTTTCTCCTGGGGCAGTTCGGTGACGCGGGCATTGCCTCCTGGTGGAAGCTGCGTTCGGAGGAGTCGAAACTGGAAGCCGAGGTGGCCGCCCTGGAGGCGGAAAACCAGGCCATGCAGGAGCGACTGAAGGAGCTGCAAAACAACCCCGAGGCCCTGGAAAAACTGGCGCGGGAACAGCACGAGATGCGGGGCCCGGACGAGGAAGTTCTGACGGTCATCGACCCGGGCGACCGGACTGACGGGAAGAACGACTGAAATCTGCGTGGGTTTCTTGACTCCGCCCGGGGTGCCGCCTATATTCTCCCCCACACAGGAATTCGGTTGCGGGGTGGAGCAGTCTGGTAGCTCGTTGGGCTCATAACCCAAAGGTCACAGGTTCAAATCCTGTCCCCGCTACCAA
>JAZBOO010000249.1:0-12627 GCA_036351155.1 Candidatus Krumholzibacteriia bacterium
CAGTGGAACAGATCGTCCCAGCAGGCTTCCTCGTTTTTCCAGCGGATGAAGCCGGTGAGTTGCTCGCCATCGGGCCAGGTGACGGTGCCGTAGATGAGGCCGGCGGCAGGATCAGGAGATGCAACTACCTGGATGGGGGTAGCGGCCGTCAGAAAAAGGCACAGGAATAGAAGCAGGCGTTCAGACATGTTTTTCCTCGGCTGGGGGGCAAGGGATCGGGAACATTTTCTGATAACGTAAACAAAACGGCCGAGGTTGCATCGACTCTTCGACACCATCCGGTCATGGTCGGATCATCGCCAGGGCATGACGAATCAAGTTGGTGGACGAATGAGCGGCGGCGGCTATACTGACCCGGAACCCCTGTCCCCCCAGATATTTCCGGAGAATGCCCATGTCGATGCCCCCCGACCCCCTGGCTTCAACCCGC
Source organism: Candidatus Krumholzibacteriia bacterium (assembly GCA_036351155.1). GTDB lineage: Bacteria > Krumholzibacteriota > Krumholzibacteriia > LZORAL124-64-63 > LZORAL124-64-63 > LZORAL124-64-63. Next base: position 431 of record JAZBOO010000249.1, read on the forward strand.
AACAAGCTCGATGTACTGGACAACCGCCTCCTGGATCTGCTGAAAGAACGTGGGGCGCTGGTGGCCCAGGTGCTGGAAACCAAGAAGCGGGAAGGCTTGCCCATCTTTGTTCCCGAGCGGGAAACGCAGAAGGTGGTGAGCTTCCGGGAGGCGGCCCAGCAACGGGGTCTGGACCCGGAATGGGCCGAGGATTTCCTGCGCATGGTCATGGGCTCGTCCCGGGCCAGCCAGTCGCTGGGCACACAGCCGTGCGCGACCGACGAGCCACGCATCGTTTTGCTGGTGGGTGGAAAGGGGCGCATGGGGGCACTGTACGGGAAGTTCTTCACCGCCAGCGGGCACCAGGTACGCGTTCTGGACCAGGAGGACTGGGACCGGGCCGAGGAACTGACGCGCGGGGTCCATGCCGCCATCGTCACGGTACCCATCCGGCAAACTCCGCAGGTCATTGCCCGGCTGGCCCCTCTGCTGGAGGCGGAGACCGTGCTGTGCGACTTCACCAGCCACAAGGCCGAACCCGTCCTGGCCATGTTGCAGGCCCATCCGGGGCCGGTGCTGGGCTTGCACCCCATGCACGGGCCGGATGTGCAGAACCTTTCCAAGCAGCTGATGGTCACCTGCCCGGGACGGGACTCCGAGGCCTCGGCCTGGCTATGCGCACAGTTCCGTCTGTGGGGACTGCGCCTGCGGGATGTGCCGCCTCCCGTGCACGATGAAACCATGCATCTGGTCCAGGGACTGCGCCACTTTCTGGCGCTGCTGCACGGCTCGTTCCTGACCGAGGCGGGCAGGGATCCGGCCGACATGCTGGAGCTGTCGAGCCCCATTTACCGGGCCGAGCTGATGATGACCGGCCGCATCTTCGCCCAGAACCCCGAGCTGTACGCGGACATCGTCTTCAGCGATGAGCGCCGGCGCATGCTGTTGCTGGAGTTTCTGAACCATCACCAGCACCTGGCCGAGATGGTGGCCAACAACGACAAGGACGCGTTCATCGCGCGCTTCGTGGAAATCCAGGCCTTCTTCGGGGAGTTCGCGCAGCAGGCGCTCACCGAGAGCAGCTACCTGATCCACCGGCTGGCTGATCGGTTTGCGGAATAGCCAGGAAGCTAGCGCCGGGCCAACACCTGGCCATCCAGCGTGTGGTACTGGCGATGCAGGTCGCAGCTGAGGCACGAGTGCACAGGCCACACCAGAACCAGGTCGCCGATTTCCAGTTCCGCCAGTTCCCGCCGGAACACTTCCGGTTCCACCTGAACGATCCCGTGTTCCTGGGACAGGCCGGTGATCGGCAGGTGGCTCAGAACTTGACCCATGGCGCGGCCCGAGGGATCCAGGGTGCCCAGGCAACCGTAAGTGTTTTGCCCATCGAAGCGCAGATGTTCCTTGGCCAGATGGACCGCTCCACCGTGGAGGACCAGGCGGCCCTGGTCGGGGTACATGCCCACCACCGGACAGGCCACCGCCACGGCCAGGTCCTTGTCCTGGCAGGCACCGATTTCCCGCTGCATCAGATCGAAGAACACGAAGTTCCCCGGACGGACCTCGTCCACTCCCTCGAAGGTGGGGACGGTGGCGCAGCAAGGGGTGTCGCCCAGGGAAAGGTCCAGGCGCCGGGTGGTGGGCACCACACTGCGGGCCAGGGTCAGGCGCTCGACCGCGGCATCCCAGTGCGCCTGCAGATCCGGGACTCCGTGGGCGGCATAGCTGTCTCCGGTGTGGGAGAGCAGACCCGTGGGGGAGTGATGGGGGCCCAGGGCACCGGCCACATCCCGCAGCAGAGCGGCGTGGTCCCAGGGAATGCCGGTGCGGCCGTAGCCGGTGTCGATCTTCAACCAGATGTGCACCGGGAGGTTGGCTTCCACCAGCTGGAGGGCGGTGGCCACGGCGTCGATGGTGACCCCGAGGCGCCCTTTTTTCTGATCCAGGTATTCGGCCAGTTCGCCCAGCCGGGGCAGCTCGCGGGGGTTCAGCAGGAAGGCCAGGGTGATGTCGTTCCAGCCGAACTCGGCAAAATACTCGGCCATGGGCAGGCTGGACACGGTGATGGCCGAGGTGTCGGCCTCCCGAAACCACTGGCCCACGGCTCCGGACTGGTGGGTCTTGAAATGGGGGCGAAAGCGCACCTGAGCGGCGGCGGCCTTGTCGGCCATCCGGCGGATGTTGTTGCGCACCCGCTGTTCATCCAGCACCACGGCAGGGCTGATCAACCCCAGTTCGCCCAGCTGACGGCTGGTTTTTTTCAGGAAATTTTCCATGTGGACACTGTATCAGGCAGAGGCTTATTTGTCACCGGCGACGATCCGCCTATTGCCAATCTGGCCGCACTGGTCCACCATGTCGCCCAGTGAACGGCCCAAAGCCCGGAGGGTGAATTCTTGAAGTGTCCCATCTGCCGGGTGCCCGGCTTCGTTGTCGAATACGAGGGTATCGAGCTGGACATGTGCGCCGAATGTCAGGGCGTGTGGTTCGATGCCGGTGAACTGGAATTGATCCTGGGCCAGAGCCAGCCGGTGACCCAGTCGCCGGCGGTCTCTGCCGAGGTCAGGCGCAAGTGTCCCATCTGCCGCAAAAAGATGGACAAGGTGAATATCGGGCCCGATCGTCGGGTACTGATCGATACCTGTCCCGATGGCTGCGGCCTGTGGTTCGATGCCGGTGAGCTGGGCGAACTGACCAGGAACCTCACCGAAGAAGGCTGGCAGGTGGCTGCCGAGGTCCGCACATTCCTGGGCGGCATGTTCAACCATCCCGACGGGGAATAGCCCCCGCCGTGTATCCGAAAGGTGAACTCGATGATTCCCTTTTTCATTCTGCTGGGTCTGATCGTCGTGGTCGTGATCTGGGTGATCGGCGTTTACAACAGTCTGGTGGCCTTGCGGAACCGCGTGCGCGAATCATGGGCCCAGGTCGATGTGCAGCTGAAGCGGCGTTTCGATCTGATTCCCAACCTGCTGGAAACCGTCAAGGGCTACATGAACCACGAGCGGGAAACCCTCGAAGCGGTGACCCAGGCCAGGGCCGCGATCAGCGGGGCAGGGGACCTGGAGTCGCGGATGGCGGCCGAGGCCGGCCTGACCGGAGCCCTGGGCAAGCTGTTTGCCGTGGCGGAATCGTATCCCGACCTGAAGGCCAGCACCAATTTCCTGGCCTTGCAGGAGGAGCTGACCAGCACCGAGAACAAGATCAGCTTTGCCCGGCAGTTCTACAACGAGACCGTGATGAACTTCAACAACAAGGTCCAGATGTTCCCGGGCAACATCATTGCCGGCATGTTCAACTTCGTGGCCGAAAAGTTCTTCGAACTGGACGACGAGGCCCAGCGCGAAGCTCCCAAGGTGGACTTCAGCTGACATGTGGGAACAGATAGCCTCCAACCGCCGGAAGTCCGTCTTCCTGGTTCTCCTGATGGCCCTCTTGCTGGCGGCCCTGGGCTGGGCCCTGGGTGAGTACTTCGTCGGCCAGGGTGGCGGGGCCATGGGTGTGGGTCTGGCGGTGGTCATCTGGTTCATCATGACCCTGGTGGCCTACTTCCAGGGCGACAACATCTACCTGACCATGAGCGGCGCCAAGAAGGTGGAGAAGGAAGATCTGCCGGTGCTGTTCAACGTGGTGGAGGAGATGACCCTGGCCGCGGGCTTGCCGAGTATGCCGGCGGTCTATGTGATCGATGATCCGGCGCCCAATGCCTTTGCCACGGGGCGACGGCCTGAAACCGCCGCGGTGGCCGTGACCAGCGGGTTGCTCAAGCGTCTGAATCGCGACGAGTTGCAGGGAGTGATTGCCCACGAGATCGCCCATGTGCGCAACCGGGACATCCTGTTGATGCTGTTCGCCGGGGTGCTGGCCGGGGCCGTGGTTTTGCTGGCCCAGATCGGCATGCGGGGGATGTGGTTCGGTGGGGGACGGTCCCGTCGGCGGGAAGGCGGCGACGGCGGGGGACAGGCCATCATCATGGTCGTGGTGATCGTGCTGGCCATCCTGGCGCCCATCATGGCCCAGCTGATCTACTTCGCGGTGTCGCGCAAGCGTGAATACCTGGCCGATGCCTCGGCGGCGACCTTCACCCGTTACCCCGAGGGATTGGCCTCGGCCCTGGAGAAGATCAGCGCCTCACCGGCCAAGCTGGCCTCGGCCAACAAGGCCACCGCACCCATGTACATCATCAACCCGCTGGCGCGCGACGGGAAGATGGCCGCCAACGGAACCAGCACGCATCCGCCCATCGACGAGCGGGTGCGCATCCTGCGTAGCATGGGCGGGGTCGGCTTTGCCGATTACGAGGAAAGCTACCGGAAGCTGAAGGGTGGCAAGGGTGTGATTCCCTCGTCGGCCATGGATGGGATCGGGGCCATGCCAGGATCGGCGGCGCGTGCGGCCACGGCCACCGCGGCTGCCGGTGCTCCCGAGGTGAACAAGCGTAAGCAGGCCCGGGAAACCGATGACTTCTTTTACGACAAGAACGGGTATGACCGGATCGAGTGTCCCTGTGGAACCATCCTGAAGGTTCCTCCCAGTTTCAAGTCCGGACAGGTGAAGTGTCCCCGTTGCCGGCGCAAGCACGACGTCAAGAGGAGCCGCTGATGGCCAAGAAAGATCCAGGACCTCCGGTGGTGGTGGGCTGGCGTGAGTCCATCGACCTGCCTGAATGGGGGATCGTGAATCTGCGCGCCAAGGTGGACACCGGCGCCCGCACCAGTGCTATCCACGTGGAAGACATGGAGGAGCTGCCGGACGGCCGCATGCAGTTCGATGTGGTGGTGAGCCTGAGACCTCGCAAGACGGTGCGGGTGGTGGCCACACCGGTGCGTCGGTCCACGGTCAAACCCAGCAGCGGGAAACGGCAAAGACGCCACGTTTTCCGGACACTCATGGTCATGGGCGCCCTGGAGAACGAGGTGGAGTTCAGCCTCGTGTCGCGGGAAAGCATGCTCAACCGGGCGCTGGTGGGGCGGAAGGCCCTGCCCAGGGGGGTTCTGGTGAATCCCCACCGGACCTATCGATTGACCCCGCGGCCTGGGAAGGCCTCACTCAAGAAAAAGAAGTCTCCATGAAAATCGCCATCCTGTCCTGTTCCCCCAAGTGCTACAGCACCATGCGTTTGCGCCAGGCGGCCCTGGATCGAGGCCTCAATGTCAAGGTCCTGAACACCCTGCGCTTTTCCATCGATCTTCAGCACACGGAACCGGATCTGCACTATCGGGGCAAACCCCTGAGCGAGTACGACGCCATCATGCCGCGGATCGGTCACAGCATCACCTACTACGGAACGGCGGTGGTCCGGCAGTTCGAGCAGATGGATGTGTACACACCCAACACCAGCAACGGTATCACCAACAGTCGGGACAAGCTGCGGGCACTGCAGATCCTCAGTCGGCACGATGTGGGCATTCCCCACACGACGTTCGTGCGCGATCGCAAGGATGTGCTGTCTTCGATCCGCGAGCTGGGGGGCGCTCCGGTCATCATCAAGATCCTGGAGGGGACCCAGGGTGTGGGGGTGATCCTGGCCGATACCGAGAAGGTGGCCGAGGCCATCATCGAGACCCTGCAAAGCACCAAGCAGAACGTGCTGGTCCAGAAGTTCGTGAAGGAAAGCCGAGGGCGGGATATCCGGGCCTTCGTGGTGGGCGACCGGGTGGTGGGGGCCATGCGGCGCACGGCGCAGGGCAACGAATACCGCAGCAACGTGCACCGCGGGGGCACGGTCGAAAAAGTGACTCTGGATCCCCTGTTCGAAGAGACCGCCGTACGGGCCGCCCAGATCCTGGGGTTGAGGGTGGCTGGCGTGGATATGCTCGAGGGGAAAGACGGACCCTTGATCATGGAGGTGAATTCCTCCCCCGGCCTCGAAGGGATCGAAGCGGCGACGAGTCTGGATATTGCCGGCGAAATCATGGACTACATCGCCGACCAGGTGGGTTTTCCCGAGCTGGACATTCGCCAGCGCCTGACCGTGACCCGAGGGTACGGTGTGGCTGATCTGATCATTCCGGAGGGTTTTCCCCTGGTGGGCATGACACTCAAGGACTCCGGCCTGCGTGAAAAGGACATCGTGGTCTTGACCCTCAAGCGCGGCGTGTCGGTGATCTCCAATCCCAAGATTTCGCGGGTCATCGAACCAGGAGATCATTTACTTTGCTACGGCAAGGTGGAGAGCATGCGTGAGCTGGGTATCGAACGGCCAAAACGCAAGCGCCGCCGGAAGGTGAAGAAGCTGGATCCCGAGCAAATTGAAACCCTGGGAGACGACTGATGCGCACCGAAGATTCACCTCTGCCCTGGGAATGGGGCGATGTGACGGTGGCCCCGGGGAAGCGCAAGGAGGTGCGCGTTCTGGTTTCGGAAAGCTACTCCGGAGCCGACATCAAGATTCCCATCCTGGTCTGGCGAGGACTGGAACCCGGCCCCACGGTGTTCGTGAGCGGGGCCGTGCACGGTGACGAGATCGCAGGCACCGGAGCCATTCGCAACATGATCTACGAGCGGCCCTTCGAGCTGACGCGGGGCAACCTGATCCTGGTGCCGGTGGTCAACCTGATGGGCTTCGAACGGCATGAACGCTACCTGCCCGACCGGCGCGACCTGAACCGGTGTTTCCCGGGGTCGTCGCGGGGGAGCCTGGCCAGTCGTCTGGCCCGGGTCCTTTTCGACGAGGTGGTGGCCCGATCCGACCTGGGCATCGACCTGCACACGGCGGCGACCAACCGGATCAACTACCCCAACGTGCGGGCCGATTTGTCCATTGCGCCCCTGGCCCACCTGGCCCGGGCTTTCGGGGCGGGATTGATCATCAGCAGCAAAGGGCCGGCCGGTTCGTTGCGCCAGGCGGCCACCAAGAGCGGATGCCCCACCCTCATCCTGGAAGCAGGAGAAGTGGGGAAAGTTGTGCCCACGGTGGTCGAGTTGACCATACGGGGGCTGATGAACTGCCTGAAGCAAATGGGAATGATCGAAGGCGAACCGGTGAAGCCGCCGTTCCAGCTGGAAACCGATGCCTCGACCTGGGTCCGCGCACAGAAGGGCGGGTTCCTGAGGTTCCACGCGGGACCGGGGGATATCGTGGAGAAGGGTCAGCCTCTGGCCACGAATATTTCCCTGCTGGGGCGCAAGCTGGGCATGATCAAGGCCCCCCGCAACGGCATGATCGTGGGCATGACCACCTTGCCCGCGGTATCACCAGGTGATCCCATCTGCCACATCGCTTTCCCTCGTGAGGGAGCGCTGGCCCGGGCCGAGCGCAAGGCCGATGCCATGGCCGATGACCATCTCTTCAACCGCATCCAGGCCGAGATGGCGGGCACTTTGCTGATCAATAGCCTGGACTAGTCCTCGTGGTCGGTTGATCCCCTGTCCCGGCCATCGGGCAGGGAGGGCCGCACAACTTCCTCCACATCCTCGAACTCGCCTCCGTCCAGGAGGTCTCCGGTGAACAGGCTGGCGTTGTGGACGAAAAACACGCAGGGCAGGTCTCCGGCCAGCTGCTCCAGACGCTGGGCGCCTTCCATTTCCTTGCCGATGGGAGAAAGAGCCATGCCCAGAAATACGATGTCGGCCCGGGCGCTGTTTTCCTGGACGATTTCCCGGATAAGCTTGTCCTCGGGTTTCAGAATGATTTCAAATTCCGCCTGGATACGGACGACACCGAGCATCTTCTCAAGATAGGTCCTGGTCTGCTGTGCCATGGTGTCGTTGGTGGCGACGCTCATGATGCGCACCTGGGCGTCCCGCCACTCGGGGTTCTGTCCCAGGAGGTAGGCCAGCAGAAGCATCAGGTCCCCATTGCGTTGCAAGCCTCCCCACCAGACGTGGATTTCCCGCTTCCGGCGGCTCATGCCGAACTGGGTATGGGGCTTGATCCGACCGATGACCATGGACTTGTTGAGGCGGTCCAGCTGACGCTGGGCGCGGACGAACTGGGCCTGCAGATCCGGGTTGTCGGGCCAGCCCATGACGACGGTGTTGGAAGTCAGTCCGGCCATCCCGTTGGCCTGGGAAACGCTGACGATTCCCTCGACCAGGTCGGTCACCACATCCACTTCCGGGAAAACCACCAGTTTTTCCTGCCGGTAAACCTCTCGCATACGGGTCAGAAGCTGGTCCACCTCGGGGTTGGGCTCTTCCAGGTTTCCCATGTGCAGCTGACAGGTGGTGACCACGCCCTTGCCGTTGCTGAACCAGTTGGCGTACCGGGCCAGGTCGATGTCCTTGACCGGATCGTCCACGAAAACCAGCGGGTGAGGCCGCCAGTTGCGCTGGCTGATGGGTCGTGCGGCCAGCCGCACCAGCGCCCAGCGGATCAGGCTTTCCAGCAAACCGCGGCGCGCATCGCCCCAGCTGGCAGCCTTCTCGTGTCGGGACAGCAGCAGGAACAGCAAGACCTCGGCCACCAGGGCGATGGCGCCGGCCAGAGGGTCGATGAGGAACATGACGGCCAAGCAGCTGAATCCGCCGACCAGGTTGACGGCCCAGTGGGTGTTCAGGCGGGGGCGCCAGCTGGGATCGCCACTGATGGATTCGAAGGCGGCCACGAAGTTCACCGCTCCGTAAACCGTCAGGAAGAACATGGAGACCACCCGGGCCACGGCGTTGAGGTCTCCCAGCATGACGACCGCCAGGGCGATGAGGGTGGAGAAGACCAGGCCCGGAATCAGGCTGGAATCGGAGTGACCACCGCCGGCGAAGAGGCGGGGGGCCAGGCGGTCCCGGGCCAGCGCTTGCAGGGTGCGCGGGGCACCGAGCATGGAGCCCACCGCGGAGGAGAAAATGGCGCTCCACAGCCCGGGCAGGACCAGCCAGGAACCACCGACAGCCACCTTGGTCCAGACCATGAAGTCGTTACGCAGCAGGTCGGTGGACGCGGCCACTGCCAGACCGACGGGAATCAACAGGTAAACAATCAGTCCTGTACCCACGGCCAGCAACGCTCCGCGGGGAATCGAATAGCCAGGATCCTTGAGGTCGCCAGACAGCCCCAGGCCGGCCATGGCCCCGGTCACGGCCGGGAAGAAGATGGCGAAGCCGACCCAGAAACCCACCTCGCCGGATCCCAGGTTGAGGGGCACGGCGCTGGTGTCGGCTTTCAGGGCCGCGCCGATTCCCAGGGCGACGATGGAAATCCCCACGATGATCATCAAGGGGACCTGAGCCTTCAACGCCTTCTGGGCACCGAAGAGGGACATGCCCGCCACCAGGATGATGATGGCAGCCGCCACCGGCTGCAGGGGGAGGCCGGGGAAGACGAACCGCAGGGATTCGGCCAGACCGAAGGCATACAGGGTGATGGAAAAAGTCTGGGACAGGAAGAGGGGAAAGCCGATGGAGCCCCCGACCTCCAGGCCCAGGCTGCGGGAGATGATGTAGTAGGCTCCCCCAATTCCCACTCGCCCGTTGGTGGCCACCGAAGAGAAACTGAGGGTCGTGGTGATGGTGATCACATGCGCGAGCAAAACGATGGCCAGGACATTGAGCAACCCCAGGTGGCCCACCAGCCAGCCGAAGCGCAGATACATGATCACGCCCAGGATGGTCAGCACGGTGGGCGTGTAGACCCCCAGGAAGGTTCCGATCGTCTTGTTCATCAGAGGCGCTCCACCGGTTGGGGACAGGGTCCCGATTCATTCTGCTTGAGGAAACCTGAACTCCTGGACTAGACTGCCACTATACAGGTGCTGGTGTAATTCCCGCAGGAACAAAAAGCAATCCGACTTTTCAGGATGTCAATGTGTTCGCACCCATGACCAACCTTTTTTCAGGTGACCCCAGCACCAACGGGACCATTCTGTTTCTGATCCTGGTGGGGGCCACGGTCCTGTCCTGGCCCCTGTCCCGCCCCGTGGTGCGGTGGGTACTCAAAAGGCGCACCGATCAACCACAGCCCGGGGAAAGACTTTCCTGGTTCCTCCACAGGGCGGGGGCCGGCTTTTTCTGGCCCATTCTGGCCGCCGTGCTGGCCCTGGTGGGCTTGCTGCTGCTTCCGGGGGCCGCACCGCTCATGGAACGGGTCGGGGTTCTCTCCGCAATCTGGTTTCTGGCTGTCTTCCAGATCATCAGCGCCTCGTTCCTGGCCTTTGTCCAGCCGGGGCCCCCTCGACGACGTATTCGGCGCCTGGTCGTCCCGGCCGTCATCATGCTGGCGGTTCTGGATCACGTGGCCCTCCTGGACAGCATTCTGACCTGGCTTGATGAACCCCTGTTCACCATTCAGGGGACCCCTATTTCGGTCCTGTCCGTCTTGACCGCGGTGCTGATCGCCTCGCTGTTCATGCTGGCCGCCAAGGCCCTGGGCGACTTCCTGGCCAACCGGCTGCTTCCCCGACTGGGCGTGGAAACGGCGCTGAGCGATGCCCTGGGGTCGGTCAGCCGATACATCCTGGTGATTGCTGGATTCTTCGTGGCCGCCGAGAACCTGGGCTTCAATTTCACCAGCCTGAAAATCGTGCTGGGGGCCCTGTCCGTCGGTATCGGTTTTGGACTGCAGAATATCGTCAACAACTTCGTCAGCGGGTTGATCCTGATGTTCGAAAGAACCATCAAGCGTGGCGATATCCTGCAGCTGCACGGGACGACCGGCAAGGTGCTGGCCATCGGCCTGCGCAGCAGCATCATCCGCACCCGGGCGGGGCATGAACTCATCGTTCCCAACGGGGACCTGATCGCCAGCCAGGTGGACAACATGAGCTTCAAGGACACGCTGGTGCGGGTGGATGTTCCGCTGGGTGTCAGCTACCACGCCGACCCTCATCAGGTGCGGGACCTCATGATCGACATGGCCCGAAAGCACGAGGCGGTGGTGGTTGATCCACCTCCGAGCGTCAACTTCCAGGCCTTTGGCGAGTCCTCCATCGACTTCGAACTCCGCGTCTGGGTTCATGATGTCTGGCGATTGCCGATCATCCGCAGCGACCTTCTGTACGGCGCCTGGTACGCCCTGAAGGATGCCGAGATCGAGATTCCCTTCCCTCAGCGCGATATTCATATTCGCAGCGGTTCCCTGGCGCCTGGTCCCGAAACTCAGTAGGTGCCGCTCAGACAGATCTATTCCGGAGGCGGTTTTTTGCTCAGACATTTGACTCTTTTTTTGGTGGCCTTGGCCCTGGCCGCCGGTTGCGCGGGCACCTCGCCCTCGCCCACCCCCGAAGAAACCACCCTCACCGCGGTGGGTCAGCTGGCGCCGGACTTCACCGTCGAGACCCTGGACGGCGGCACATTCACCCTCGGTGAACAGCGCGGCCAGGTGGTGCTGGTCAACTGGTTTGCCACCTGGTGTCCGCCTTGTCAGGAGGAGATGCCCCACCTGCAATCCGAGGTGTGGGAAGTGTTCCGGGACCAGGGTCTGGTCCTGGTGTCCGTGGCCCGGGAAGAGACGGCCGAGGTGGTGCGCCCGTTCATCCAGAAGTATGCCGTGACCTGGCCCTTCCTGCTGGATCCCGACCGTTCGGCCTATGCCCGCTATGCGGAGGCGTTCATTCCCCGCAACCATGTGATCGATCGGGAGGGGCGGATCATTTTTCAGTCCAGCGGATTTGAGCGGGAGGATTTCGAGGAAATGATTGGAGTGATCAGGGCGGCACTGAGTCCTCAGGAGGGGGCTCCCCGGATGGAGGAGCGGCAAGAAGGGCAAACGGAATAGGTGACCCGATTGTCCACGCTGTCGACTTCCCCCCGACGCAGGGCATCTGCCGGATCCACCCACTGGTCTCCGAACTTCAGATGGTTGCACATGCTGCACCGCAAATGGCCCCGCTGACCGGGTCCGGCCAGGCGAAAAGGAACCCGGGGATCCAGCTTCTCCACCCGCAACGTGATGTTTTCCAGCAGGACGGTGCCGTCAGGCTGGGGCTTGATCACCATCTTCATGAAGCGCTTGACCTGGTCTGAATCGCAGCGATAGTCGCGTTCCACGGTGTTCTGGTGAATTCGCGCATAGTCCAGCAGGACCTGGACGAACATGCGCGTGGAATCCCCGTGGATGAATTCGAACAGGTTGCGATTGACCACCTCGGGCCGGGACAAACCCAGGCCTTCGTTTTCTGCGGCAAAACGATCCCAGGTTTCGTTGACATCCACGATCTTGTTGTTCTTGTCCAGGACAAAGACGACGGTCAGGTCTTCCACTTTCCACCTTTTTCCTTCAAAGGGGCGTATCCTCAGGGCTGGGCATATATTAACCGCAAAGAACACATGACCTGCAAGGC
>JAZBOO010000250.1:0-8595 GCA_036351155.1 Candidatus Krumholzibacteriia bacterium
GAGAGCACCAGGCCAGGTGGGAGGGACGCGATGAGGCGGGCCGACAGGCGGCCGCGGGAGTTTATTTCAGCGTTCTGACCACACCCCACGGCACGGACTCCCGCCGCATGGTCCTGCTCAAGTGATATGAGGGATGTGACCCCCAGGGCTTCACACAGAAAACCCGGGAAATCCGCAGCCACGTCCGTGGCGAGGACTCCCGGGTTTTCTGTGTGAGGCGTTGGGGCTACATCCCGTATTTCTCGATGATCCCCTTCTTGTCCAGTCCGATGATCCCGTACTTCTCACCGATCTTGGCAAACGCGGCCACCGCCTTGTCGATGTGCTCCTTCTCGTGGGCGGCCGACAGCTGCACGCGGATGCGGGCGGCCCCGGCGGGCACCACGGGGAAGAAGAACCCGATGACATAGATGCCCTCGGCATACATGTCACGGGCCATGTCGTTGGCCAGCTTGGCGTTGAAAAGCATCACCGGCACGATGGGCGTGTCCTTGCCGCCGACGACCAGCCCGGCGGCGGTGATCTTCTCGCGGAAGTACTTGGTGTTCCACTCCAGCTTGTCCCGGCGCTCGGTGGTGCTCGAAACCAGGTCGATGACCTTGATCGAGGCGTTCACGATCGACGGCGCCAGACTGTTGCTGAACAGATACGGCCGGGCCTTCTGGCGGCACAGCTCGATCAGCTCGGCGCGACCCGAAACGCAGCCACCCGAAGCGCCGCCGAGGCCCTTGCCGAAGGTGGTGGTGATCAGGTCGACCTTGTCCATCACGCCGAAGTGCTCGTGGGTGCCGCGGCCGGTCTTGCCGATGAAGCCACTGGCGTGACTCTCGTCCACCAGGATCATGGCGTTGTATTCCTCGGCCAGGGCGCAGGCCTCGTCCAGGGGCATCAGGTCCCCGTCCATGCTGAACACGCCGTCACACACGATCAACCGGGTGCGCTTGTCCTGATGCAGCTCCAGCTTCTTGCGGAGGTGCTTCATGTCCATGTGCTTGAAGGTGTCGTAGTGCGCCGAACACAGGCGAATGCCGTCGACCAGGGAAGCGTGGATCAGCCGGTCGGCGATGATCACGTCCTCGGGGCCCAGAACCGCCTCGAAAACACCGGCGTTGGCGTCCATGCAGCTGGGGAACAGCAGTGTTTCTTCCATGCCCAGGAACTTGGACACCTTGTTCTGCAGGGTGCGGTGGATGTCCTGGGTGCCGCAGATGAACCGCACCGAGCTCATGCCGTAGCCGCGCTGGTCCAGACCCTCGTGGGCGGCCTGGATCACATCGGGGTGGCTGCTCAGCCCCAGGTAGTTGTTGGCGCAGAAGTTCAGCACGTGGGCGTGCTCGGCGCCTTCGGGATACTCGACCTCGATCTCGGCGCCCTGAGGAGAACAGATGAACCGTTTCTCCTTGTACAGGCCCTTGCCCTTGATCTCTTCGATCTCGGCAGCGAAAAGGTCGCGCGTCTGATTGGAATATGCCATCGTCGGCCTCCTTTTCGGATCGATCAGCCGGTGTGCTTCTTGACCAGTTCACAGATGCTGTTGACGGTGTCGAAGGCCTCGGGAGTGGCCTCGCTGTCCGGCAGGCTGATCTTGTATTTCTTCTCCAGGAACACCTTCAGGCTGACCATGGAAAAGCTGTCCACGATGCCCGAGCTGATCAGCGGCGTGTCGACCCCGACTTCCAGATCGTCGTCTTCGTCCACGTACTCATCGATCACGTATTCCAGAACTGTTTCGTGCATTTCACTCATGCGGGTTCCCTTTCTGTATGGACTCGGTTTCGGCTTCTTCTCGTCAGTTTCTAGTCGTCTTCGAGGGTGGACAGGTCGCCCACCTCTTCGCCCCATTCCAGGGCCTTCAGATAGCGCCGCAGGATCTTGCCGCTACGGGTCTTGGGCAGCTTGTCCATGACCTCGATCTCCTGCGGCATGGCCAGAGGCGACAGCTTCTTGCGGATGAAGTTCATCACGCTCAGCTCGGTCATGTCGTCGAACTCGTACCCGGGGTTCAGCACCACGCAGGCCTTGACGACCTCCATGTTCACCTCGTCGGGCTTGCCGATCACCGCGGCCTCGGCGATGGCCTCGTGCTCGATCAGCGCCGACTCGATCTCGAAGGGGCCCACCAGGTGGCCGCCGGTGTTGATCACGTCGTCGTCACGGCCCACGAACCAGTAGTAGCCCTCGGGGTCGATGCTGGCCCGGTCCCCGGAAACGTACCACAGGTTGGGGTCCTGGCGCAGTTCTTCAGGCGTAGCTTTTTCGCCGGCGCCCACGAACTTGCTGCGGTACACGTCTTCCTGGTTCCGATAGCCGCGGAACATGCTGGGCCAGCCGGGCCGGAAGGCAATCAGGCCCACCTTGCCGGGTTCGGTGTGCGGTTCGAAGGTCTGGAGGTCCAGGACCGCCGCGGTGATGCCGGGGAAGGGCTTGCCCATGCTGCCGGGCTTGACCTTCATGCCGGGATAGTTGGTGATCATCATGGCGCCGGTCTCGGTTTGCCAGAAGGTGTCCAGGAAGGGGCGCCCGAAGGCCTCCTCGCTCCAGACCACGGCCTCGGCGTTCAGGGGCTCGCCCACCGAGCACAGGTGACGCAGGCTGGACAGGTCGTATTTCTTGACCAGGTCGGTGCCGTCGCGCATCAGCGAACGGATGGCCGTGGGGGCGGAGTACCACACCGTCACCTTGTTGTCCTGCAGGAATTGATACCACTTCGCGGAGGTGAACCCGGAATCGAGGACACAGTTGGTGGTCCCCAGGGCCCAGGCCCCGATGATGCCGTAGCTGGTCCCGGTGACCCAGCCGGGGTCGGCGGTGCACCAGTAGACGTCGTCATCCTGCAGATCCAGCACCCAGGACGAGGTCAGGGCCTGACCGAATACCGAGCTGTGCACGTGCTGGGCGCCCTTGGGCTGGCCGGTGGTTCCGGAGGTGTAGTGCAGAACGCTGGGCGACTCGGGTCCGGTTTCATGGCAGGTGAACTCCTCGACCTTGTCGGCGGCCTCCACGTCGAAGAACAGCTCACCCTCGCGCATCTTCTCGGGATTGCCTTCCACGCAGATCACCGTGTCCAGCGGCAGGCCGTCGATGATTTTGCGGATCTTCTTGAGGTGTTTCTGAGTGGTGAGGATGGCCTTGGTCTCGGCGCTGCGGAGCCGCACTTCCAGCGAGTCGTGCTCGAAAGCCGAGAACAGGGGCTGGGCCACGCCGCCCATCTTGAGCACGCCCAGGAACGAGATGTACAGGGCGGGAATTTTCTCCATGAAGATGCACACCCGGTCGCCTGGCTTGACCCCCTGCTCCTGCAGGAACTTGGCGTAGGCATTGCTCAGCACCCGCACCTCGTCGAAGGTGTAGCTGCGCTTTTCCCCGGTGAAACCCTCCCAGATCAGAGCGGTTTTGTCAGCCTGGCCGCGGGCACAGATCCGGTCGCTGCACATGTGGCCGATGTTCAGCAACTCGCCATCCTGCCATCCGAGGACATCCTTGGCGATGTCCCAGCTGAAACCCTGCAGTCTTTCCTCGTAGGATCCAATGTTGCTCAAGATGATGCCTCCGGTTCTGGTTGGTCGGGGGCCACGGCTTCCATGAGGACCATGGCGATGGCGTTTTCCGAGCTGTGGGACAGGCTCAGGTGACAGGCGGTGACGCCCAGGCGCGTGGCCAGTTCAGCGGCCAGGCCATGCAGACGCAAGGCCACGGGGCCGGCAGGATCTCTCACGACCTCGACCTGATGCCAGCGCAAACCCTGCTCCAGCCCGGCGCCCAGGGCCTTGAAGGCGGCCTCCTTGGCGGCAAAGCGGGCGGCGAAGTTTTCCCAGGAGCGGGCCTGGGTGCGGCAATAGACCGCCTCGTCGGGCAGGAACAATTCGGTCACCAGTTCCTCGTTGAGGCGGTGCCGAAAGGTGCTGATGTCGACAATGTCGATTCCTGTCCCGATGATCACATGAGTCCCCGCTGGTCGGTCGATGAGCCTGATCTGTCAAAAAAATAACCCCCGGTGGAGGATTGTCCAAGGATATCCCTGGCCACGGGGCAAGACCTTTGTCGAGGGTTGTGTTATCTTGAAGACAATCGCCCATTTCTGAACCGAGGACAGCATGGAACTCAAGATCACCCGACCTGACGACTGGCACATCCATCTGCGCGATGGGGATGTGCTGAAGACCACCGTGAACCACGCGGCGCGCACCTTTCGCCGGGCCATCGTCATGCCCAATCTGGTGCCTCCGGTGACCACCACCGACCTGGCTGCGGCCTACCGCCAGCGGATCATGGCCGCCCTGGAGCCCGGGCGCACCTTCGAGCCCCTGATGACCCTGTACCTGACCGATATGACCCGGCCCGAGGAAATCGTGCGGGCCGCCCAGAGCGGGGTGGTCTTCGCCTGCAAGCTGTATCCTTCCGGTGCCACCACCAACTCGGAAAGCGGGGTGACCGATCCGGAGAAGCTGGACCGGGTGTTCGAGACCATGACAGCCCATGGCTTGCCTCTGCTGGTCCATGGCGAGGTCACCGATCCGGAGGTGGACATCTTCGACCGCGAGGCCGTGTTCATCGATCGGCACCTGATTCCGCTGTGCCGGCGGCACCCGGATTTGAAGGTGGTTCTGGAACATCTGACCACCCGCGATGGGGTGGTTTTCGTGGAAGATGGCGGCCCCAATCTGGCGGCAACCATCACGGCCCACCACCTGCTGTACAACCGCAACGCCATCTTCCGCGGGGGAATGAATCCCCACTATTACTGCTTGCCCATCCTGAAGAGGGAAGTCCATCGGCAGGCCCTGCTGGCGGCGGCCACGGGAGGAAGCGGGAAGTTTTTCCTGGGGACGGACAGTGCGCCGCACGCGCGCAACAAGAAGGAGTGCGGATGTGGTTGTGCGGGCATTTATACGGCCCACGGCGCGCTGGAGCTCTACGCTCAGGCCTTCGCCGAGGCCGGTGCTCTGGACCAGCTGGAAGCCTTTGCCAGCTTCCACGGACCGGACTTCTACGGTTTGCCGCGCAACGAGGACACGGTGACGTTGACGGACGAACCCTGGCCCGTGCCGAACAGCTACGGCTTCGGCCTGTCCGAAGTGGTGCCCTTGCTGGCCGGTGGGCAGCTGGCGTTCACCTGCCGCTGATCCTCACCGGCTGTACATCGACTTGACCAGGCCCCAGGACGATGAGGTGGTGCTGACCGGTTCCGGTCCCCAGGGCGGGCCGGCGTGCCCGGTGACGATCACCACCTGCACGGCCACCAGAGGATCCAGCAAACCCAGCGTGGGCGTGTGCAGGAACGTGGTCATCTGGTAGGGCGCGCACGAGCCGAAGCTGCGCAGGACATCGGTTTGCCGCAGGTGATCCTGGGCCACCTGGGCCAGGTAGGTCTGGGAAGGCAATCCTTCATCCCACCAGAACGGGTTCACCAGCAGATGAGTGTGTTCCGGTGCGACGGCCGGCACTCCGGCCTCCCAGGTCCACTCGTGGGTACTGCCCGCCGGACGCAGCGTTTCCCCGAATCCCATCCAGACCATCCCTGAGGCAAACACCACGGTCCCATCCCGGGTGTCGATCACTGTGGCTGCCCCGAAATCCATGGGCTCCGCCATGTACAACCGGAACGGGCCGGTCTCGGCCACCAGGACATGGTTGTATTCCTCGCCGTAGGGCTCTTCGCTGTAGAAGGTCTGGATGGTGTTCAATAGCTGGGCATCATCGGGGTAGGTCAAGGCACCGGTGGGATGAATGTGCAGCAAGCGCACATCCAGGTTGGTTCCCGGGTACATCCCATCGATCAGAAAGACAGCGTTGAGTTCGGGCTCGCAGAATGAGAGCTCGCTGTCAAGAGGCCCGCTCTGGGCAGCTGCGCCACACAACAGCAACCATGCCGCAACAAGCCAGATGAACCATCCACGGGAAAAAAAATATTGATGGACCATGATCAACCCCCTCCGCCAAGGTCCATACTCAACATACGAAAACCTAGGGATTTGTAAAGATGATGGCCGGTTGGATCATTGCGGATAATACTATTCAAAATCAGTAACATACTTATTTGCTAGGGTTTACGGTACTTTGTGGTAGGTCGTTGGCGCTTCATGGTCTACATTGCAATGATCGATCGATGTTCGCTTCCGTTAACCAGGAGGAAACGGATATGCAGCCGGCTGATTTGATTCCCACGACCGAAGCCATACCGGTAGGTTGGGGCTGGTTCCAGGTCCTGCTCACGGTCACTTTTGTCCTGCATGTGATCCTGATGAATCTCATGCTGGGCGGCACTCTCATCGCTCTTTTCAACAGCCTCAAGGGCGGAGCCACCAATCTGGCCATTGCCCGGGACTCCTCGAAAAAGATTCCCTTCACCATCGCCTTTGCTGTGAACGCCGGAGTGGCGCCCCTGCTTTTCTTGCAGGTCATTTACGGACACTTCGTGTATTCCAGCAGTGTGCTCATGGCGGTGGCCTGGCTGTCCATCATCCTGCTGTTGATCCTGGCCTACTACGCCATGTATCTGTTCAGCTACAAGTTCGAGCGCTGGGGTGCTGCGCGGAATCTGCTGGTCGGAGCTGCGGCGGTGATCTTGCTGTATATCGGATTCCTCTTCACCAGCAACTGGACCCTGTCGGTCACCCCGGAAAAATGGGCGGCCTACTTCACCAGTCCGGGCGGGACCATCTGGAACCTGGATGAACCCACCTTGTGGCCACGTTACCTGCACATGGTTCTGGGCGCGCTGGCCGTGGCCGGCCTGGGCCTGGCGGTGCTGGGCAAGTTCAAGGGCGGCCGCGGCGGCGACACCACCACCATGGTGAGCCAGGGCATGTCCTGGTTCAAGTGGACCACCCTGATCCAGATGGGTCTGGGTATCTGGTGGCTTATCGCCCTGCGCGACGACGTCATGAAGCTGTTCATGGGAGGCAACCTGATCGCGACCATTGCCTTCGGCGCGGGGTTCCTGCTGGCCATCGTGGCCTTGCTGCTGGGTTTCCTGAACAAGGTGTGGCCGGCGGTGTGGGCCACCACGGCCACCCTGCTGGTCATGGCCGTCATGCGCGAGTACGTGCGCTACGGGTATGTGCGGGAGTACTTCACCCCCGATCAGCTCGAGGTGGTGCCCCAGTACTCGCCTCTGGTGCTGTTCCTGGTCACTTTTGCGATCGGGATTGCCAGCGTCTGGTACATGCTGAAGCTGGCTGCCGGTTGTTCTGATACCGCGCGAAAGGAGGTCTGAGATGAATTATCCAGTCTGGGATCTCTTTGCCTACGGTGGCGGCTTCTGGATCGCCTTCATCGCCGTGGTGCACGTGTTCGTTTCGCATTTCGCCGTGGGTGGCGGCCTTTGGCTGGTCCTGACCGAGCGCAAGGCCCTCAAGGAGAACGACGGCGCCCTGCTGGCCTACGTCAAGGGTCACAGCAAGTTCTTCCTGCTGCTGACCATGGTGTTCGGCGGGCTGACCGGCGTGGGTATCTGGTGGACCATCGCCCTGCTGAACCCGGCGGCCACCTCGGTGCTCATCCATACCTTTGTTTTCGGGTGGGCCACCGAGTGGGTGTGCTTCCTGGGTGAGATCGTGGCTCTGTTCATCTACTTCTACACCTTCGGCCGCATGAAGGACCGGGAGCACCAGATCATCGGCTGGTTCTATTTCGTGTTCGCCTGGCTCAGCCTTTTTCTGATCAACGGGATCATCGGCTTCATGCTGACTCCCGGCGGCTGGATCGAAACGGGCAACTTCTGGCAGGGGTTCTTCAACCCCAGCTTCTGGCCATCGCTGTTTTTCCGTTCCTTCCTCAGCTTCATGATCGCCGGCATGTTCGGCATGATCACGGCGGTCTACCGGAAGGATCGGGCGTTCCGCGAGAAGGTGGTGCGCTACAGCGCGGGCTGGATCTTGACCCCCTTCCTGCTGATGGTGGCCAGCGCCTGGTGGTACATCAAGGCCATGCCCGAGGCCCAGGAAAGCATGATCCTGTACAAGGCCAGCGAGCTGGCGCCCTTCCTGAAGGCCTTCCTGATGCTGACGCCCCTGCTGCTGGTGGGCACGCTGCTGATGGCCCTGAAGCTGCCGGGCGCGGTGAAGAAACCTCTGGCCTGGCTGGTCTTGCTGATCGGTTTTCTCCACCTGGGCAGCTTCGAGTTCATCCGGGAGGGAGGCCGTCGCCCGTACGTGATCCACGGTTACATGTACAGCGACTCCTTCCTGGTCAGTGACGTGAACCGGATCAACGAACACGGCATTCTGAAAACGGCGAAGTGGAGCCAGTTCGACGAGATCACCGAGGACAATGTTCTGGAGGTGGGCGAAGAAATTTTCCGCCTGGAGTGTTCCAGCTGCCACAGTCGGGGCGGGGTATTGAACGACATCATGCCTCTGACTGCCCACTTCCCGTTGCTGGGCATGGACAGCCAGCTGGCGGGACAGGGCAAGGTGGTGGAGTACATGCCGCCCTTCATGGGCACCGCAGAGGAGCGCCTGGCGCTGGCCCGGTACATCGTCGAGGGTCTGCACGGCAAGGCTCCGGCGCAGGAGGAGTTCAAGCCCCAGGACTGGGTCATCGACATTCCGCCATTCGACGTGGAAAATGATGAGTACACCCTGCTGGCCTGAA
>JAZBOO010000251.1:0-3949 GCA_036351155.1 Candidatus Krumholzibacteriia bacterium
GCGGGGCCGCTGCCGATGACGATGGCTTTGGGGGTGAAGTCGTCGGACATGTTCATGCTCCTGAACGGCAAGGGAAAACCGGGCAGGTGGGGCCCGGCGCAACTGTAGTTCTCGCGGTCAATTCTTACGATAAATGTGGCGCTTGTCAACCAGCTTGAGTGGTTTGCCATCTCGGCAAGGATGTAGCGCGGGGCGGAGAGGTAATAAATGGCCTTTTCGCTCAAAAGCTCCACCGGGAGGGGTGTCATTCCCCAGGCCGTTGATGTTCGGCCATGTTTTTCGAGGGCCGCCTCTGGAAATCAGGTCAAATTGACAAAATGCGAAAGCAATGGCCCCGTGATGAACAGTCTCGGGGTAAACAGGGGCGAAATTCCTCCAGCCATGACCCGAAAGCCAAAAATCAAATGACTGAAAAAGTTCAAGCTTTCTTGACGAATCCCTTCTGAGGTATTAATTATGCCTGCTTACGGATTCAGCCGGGAGACGTGTGCCTCCCCGGCGGGTATTTCTGTGCGCTACTTGATCCTGAATGGATAGGAAATAGCGGAAATACTCGAACACCACGAAAAATGCGGAGAAAACGCGATGTACGCCGTAGTCAAAATCAAGAACCAGCAGTACCGGGTCAGTCCTGATCTGACCATCCAGGTGCCCCTGCACGACGAAACCGAAGTCGGTGCCACCCTGACCTTTGACGAGGTCCTCATGGTTTCCGACGGCGACAACGTGCAGGTGGGCAGCCCCACCGTGGACGGCGCCAGCGTGGCCGCCGAGGTGCTGAGCCACGGCCGCAGCCGCAAGATCGTGGTTTTCAAGAAGAAGCGGCGGAAGAATTACCGTCGCAAGAACGGTCATCGTCAGCAGTACACCGAGATCAAGATCACCGGGATCAACGGTTAACCAGCGCCTGTACGCCGGTCAGGCCGGCGTTGGCATACGAACAAGGAGCACCACCATGGCTCATAAAAAAGCAGGCGGATCGACTCGTAACGGGCGCGATTCCAATCCCCAGTATCTGGGCGTCAAGCGCTTTGGCGGCGAAGCTGTCAGTGCGGGCACCATCATCGTGCGGCAGCGCGGCACCAAGATTCACCCCGGCAAGAACGTGGGCAAGGGCGGCGACGACACGCTGTTCGCCCTGATCGACGGCCTGGTGGAGTTCCAGAATTTCCGTGGCAGCAAGAAGCGGGTGACGATCCAGCCCTTCGAGTAGGCTTCGAAATTCTGACGATATTTCAGGACCCATTTACCCCGCGGGGCTATGGGTCCTGTTTTATTTCCAGAGGAACCCACCTTTTGGCGTGATTTTGCCCAAGAAAATGATATATTTGCCTCCGGGCTAACAACCACAGGATCCGCCCCTGCCATGGGGACGGATCTTTTTTTATGCAGGGAGCATGCTGCCATGCACATTCTGGTCGTCATACCGGCGCGCTACGCGAGCACCAGGTTTCCGGGCAAGGCCTTGGCCGACCTGGAAGGTCGGCCGCTGATTGTCCGGACAGTGGAACGCGCAGCGCAGATGAAGCGCGCCGACCAGGTCATCGTGGCCACCGACGACTCCCGTATCTTGGATGCGGTCCAGTCGGCGGGCTTTGCGGTGGAAATGACCGGCGACCACGGCACCGGCACCGACCGCATCGGGGAAATCGCCGCACGCCACCCGGAAGCCGAGATCATCCTCAATCTCCAGGGCGACGAGCCCCTCCTTGACCCGGGCACCGCCGATCGCCTGGTCGAGGCGATTCTGGCTGACCGGAGCATCGATATCGGAACTCTGGCGCATCCCTTCGCCACCCCGGAAGAGTGGCAAAACCCGAACAACGTCAAGGTGCTGGTGGACCAGGGCCGCCGCGCCCTGTACTTTTCGAGGGCCTGCGTGCCGGGTGTATTTCCCGGGTCGGCTGCGGAACCTTCCCATCATGCCCTGAGGCATGTGGGGGTCTATGCCTTTCGGCGCTCAGCCCTGGAGAAGTTTTTGACCCTCGCGCCTTCCCCTCTGGAGCGCACGGAAGGACTGGAACAGCTCCGCGCCCTGGAAAACGGGATGACCATCAAGGTGCTGCCCATTGACCAGGCACCCGTGGGCGTGGACACGCCCGAAGATCTGGAAAAAGTGAAGCAAATCATCCGCAGAATGGCCGGGTAACCGGCCGCTAGGAGACGACCGCAATGGCCAAGTACATTTTCGTGACCGGGGGCGTGGTTTCCGCGCTGGGCAAGGGCATCGCCAGCGCCTCGCTGGGCAACCTGCTCAAGGCCCGGGGGCTGAACGTCATTCTGCAGAAGTTCGACCCCTACCTGAACGTTGACCCCGGCACCATGAGCCCCTTCCAGCACGGCGAGGTGTTCGTCCTGGACGACGGCGCTGAATGTGACCTGGACCTGGGCCACTACGAACGCTTCACCGACACCAACCTGGACAAGTACAACAACCTGACCAGCGGCCGGGTGTACGAGACAATTCTGACCAACGAGCGCAAGGGCAAGTACCTGGGCCGCACCGTGCAGGTGATTCCTCACGTGAGCGACGAGATCAAGCACCGCATCACCTTGCCGGCGGTCAACAACCCGGATGTCGATGTGGTGATCACCGAGATCGGCGGGACCGTGGGCGATATCGAAAGCCTGCCCTTCCTCGAGGCCATCCGCCAGTTCCGCCTGGAACAGCCCATGGAAGACACCGTATCGGTGCACCTCACGCTGGTGCCCTACATCGCGACGGCCGGGGAAATCAAGACCAAGCCCACGCAACACTCGGTGCGCGAGCTGCGCAGCATCGGCATCCAGCCCGACTTCTTGATGTGCCGGGCCAGCGAACCCATTGGCGATGATGCCCGCCGCAAGATCGCCCTTTTCTGCAACCTGCCCGCCGATCACGTGTTCGACGCCCAGGATGTGCCCAGCATTTACCAGGTGCCGCTGAACTACCACGAGCAGAACCTGGACGCCCTGGTGTGCAAGCGCCTGCAGCTGGAAACCGAGGAGCCCGACCTGACCGACTGGCGGGGGCTGGTCAACGTCATCCTCAATCCCTCCGGTACAGTGCGCATCGCCATCGTGGGCAAGTACGTCGAGCTGCAGGATGCGTACAAGAGCATCACCGAGAGCTTCGTGCACGCCGGCATTCCCAACCATGTCAAGGTGGAGCAGGTGTGGGTGGACAGCGAAACGCTCGAGGGCTCGGAGATCAGCGAACAGCGGCTGAAGGAGATCTTCGCCGATTGTCACGGCATTCTGGTGCCCGGCGGCTTCGGCGACCGGGGCATCCAGGGCAAGGTCAATGCCGTGCGGTTCGCCCGCGAGAACAAGATCCCCTTCTTCGGCATTTGCCTGGGTCTGCAGTGCGCCATGATCGAGATCGGCCGGGACCTGGTAGGTCTGGAAAAAGCGCACAGCGCCGAGTTCGACGCCACTTGCCCGCACCCGGTGATCCACCTGATGGAAGAACAGAAGGGCATCAAGAACATGGGGGGGACCATGCGCCTGGGGAGCTGGCCCTGCGAGCTGAAACCCGCCAGCAAGGCGTACCAGTGCTATGGGGCCCTGTCCATCGACGAACGGCATCGCCACCGCTACGAGGTGAACAACGATTACCGCGAGCAATTCGAGGAAGCGGGTGTGGTCTTCTCGGGGACCTCGCCCGATGGCCGGCTGGTGGAGATCATGGAACTGCCCATCCATCCTTTCTTCCTGGCCGTGCAGTTTCATCCCGAATTGAAGAGTCGTCCTCGCCGACCACACCCTCTGTTCAAGAGCTTTGTGGCTGCAGCGGTGGACCATCAGAACCTGCGCCGCGAGAAGGTCAAGTCCGAGGCAAGGAGTGAGTCATGAGCGTCGGGGCCGTCAATATTCGTGAACACATCATTGGCCAGGGCCATCCCCTGTACGTGATTGCCGGACCCTGTGTCCTGGAAGATCCCGATGAGATGTTGCACGTTGCGCAGCA
>JAZBOO010000252.1:0-9283 GCA_036351155.1 Candidatus Krumholzibacteriia bacterium
ATTCGGATACCTCACGCGAAGCATTGGACAGCTGTTCGGACGCCTCCTTCAGGAGGTCCGTCACTCCGCTGACCTCGCTGTTCAGTCTGGTCGCCACCAGGAACCAGCCCAGAATCGTAGCCAGCAGGGTCAAGCCCGCCAGCCCCAGCATGACCAGCAAATTCTTGTGGGAGAGTGCCGAGATGACCTCCTCGGCTTTGTAGAAATCCGACTCGTAAGACGAGGCCGCGATCACCCAGTCCCAGGGCTCATAGTAGGCGATGCGGGCCAGCTTCATGCGGGCCTCCGATTCCCCTTTGTTCTTCCAGGGATAGAACTGGGTTTCGATTTCCCCTGGCTTCAACGAACGCGCCTTGCGCACGATCTCCTGGATGAACAGCACACCATCGGCATCCTTCGCCTGGTTGATGTCCGCGCCGTCGCGCGTCCCTCCCTTGGAGATCACGTAGTGCCCCTTGGAATTCAGGACATACACATAGCCCGTCTCACCCACCTGGATATCCATGATGGTCTGACGCAGCCTCTCGTAACCCTCTTCGGCTGTCAGATCACCATGACTGGCAGCCAGGTTGGCCACGCTCTGTGCGATATGGTCCAGGTCGGTATAGGCCAGCTTGCCGCACTCGGCCGCCGCCACCTCGGCCATGCGATGTTCATTTCTGGCCACGACAGCAGTCACCACGGCCATCGGCACAAATGCCAGGATGATGCCGGTGAAAAGTAGCTTGCCGCGCAGGGAGAGTTTTGCCCACATCATTTTGATCCTTTTCCAGGGCCTTGGATCGACAGTCCTCCAGACCTGACGATCTCCTAATCTTCTCGTAGGTTCTTCGGACAAGATCAGGAAGACTTGAAAGATTCTTTCGTTGATTTTCGTTATTTTTTCGCTATACTGCCTTTCCCATGATTCAACTGCACGTCCACAGTCACTACTCCCTGCTGTGCGGGGCCTCGTCACCGGAAGAACTGGTGACCCGGGCGGCACGCCTGGAATATCCCGCCCTGGCCCAGACCGATCTGAACAACCTGCACGGCAGCGTGGAATTCCAGAAAGCCTGTGCTGATGTGGGAATCCGGGCCATCCACGGGGTGGAAATCACCGACGACCGCCCCCGCGAAACTGATCCGGTCCGCCTGATCCCCCGTTCCCTGGCCCCGGGGCGCTCCCGTGTCGTCCTCCTGGCCCGCGATGGCGCGGGATATGCCGCCATCTGCCGGCTGGTCACCTTGCGCCAGGTGCGGCCTGATTTCAGATTGACCGCCGAACTCCCGGGTTTTCTGCAGACCGAAGGCAGCACGGTGTTCTGTCTGACCGATGCGCCCGAGGTCCTCGCCGCCGTCAAAACGGCCGCCGAAAAGGCCGGCTGTCCCGATCTGACAGCCTTCACCCGGGGCGCGTTGCGGGTCATGCTGCCGGCGGTCGGAGGCGAGCTGGGCCCGGTGTACCGCCGTTTGCGCCAGCTGGCCCGCTGGGCGGATGCGCACCGACTGCCCGTGGTGGCCAGTGGGGACGTTTACCTGGCCGGGCCCGAGGACCGGGATCGCCAGCGCCTCCTCAGTGCCATGCGCTGCCTGGCCACCCGGGAAACCGTGCCGAGTGAATGCTGTGCGCCTGAGGGCGCCTGGCTGAAATCGGGAGCCCGCATGCGGGAGCTGTTCGACGAGTTCCCCGGTGCCTGCCGCGAAGCCGAAGCCGTGGCCGACCAGTGCCGTTTTCAGCATACCCTGGGCCAGTGGCGCTATCCCACGTTCCCCCTACCCCCGGGTGAAACCACCGAATCGTACCTGTGGAAACTGTGCTTCGACGGGCTGCAGAAACGCTACCGCCAGGTCACGTCCCGAGCCATGAACCGCCTGCAGGAAGAAATCGGTGTGGTCGAGCAGCTGGGGTTCGCCGGCTATTTCCTGATCGTGTGGGACATCGTGCGGTATGCCGGTGACCGCGGGATGCCCACCCTGGGTCGGGGCTCGGCAGCCAATTCCCTGGTCTCCTACCTGCTGGGCATCACCCACGTCGACCCCCTGAAGCACGATCTTTACTTCCAGCGTTTCCTGAACCCCGAACGCCTGTCGCCGCCGGACATCGACCTGGACTTCGGCTGGAAGGATCGCGACCAGGTCCTGGAATACGTGTACGACCGCTACGGCCGCGACCACACCGCCATGATCTGCAACATCAACCGTTTCAGTACCCGCTCGGGCTTCCGCGAGGCGGCCAAGTGTCGCGGCTACGGCGACCGCGAGCTGAGCAAGGTGACCCGGCGACTGCCCTGGCGCGTCCTGGAGGACCCCGAGCAGGCCCTGGCCCGCCGACCGGAATCGGCCGACCTGCCTCTGCACCGTGAGCCCTACCGGTCGCTGCTCCTGGAGGCCCGCGACCTGGACCGGCGCCCGCGCCATCTGGGCATCCACGCCGGCGGCGTGGTCATCGCCGGCAATCCGCTGACCGATCTGTTCCCTCTGCAGTGGGCGCGCAAAGGCATCCTGATCAGCCAGATGGACATGTACGCCGTCGAAGATCTGGGACTGGTGAAAATCGACCTGCTGGCTCAGCGGGGCATTTCCGTGGTGGCCGATGCCGCACGTGCCGTCCACGAGAACTCCGGCATCAGCGTGGATCTGAGCAAGGTGCCCGACGAGGACCCGGCCACCCGACGCATCATGCGCGAGGGCCGGACCATGGGCTGCTTCTACATCGAATCGCCGGGAATGCGCGCGCTGCTGACCAAGCTGAAGGCCGACACCTTTCCGGTGGTGGTGGCCGCCAGCAGCGTCATCCGCCCGGGCCCCGCCGACAGCGGCATGTCCCGCAGCTTCGTGCTGCGCCACCTGGGCAAGGAAAACCCGGTGTTGCCCCACCCGGCCCTGGAATTCTTGAACGAGACCTACGGGGTGATGATCTACCAGGAAGATGTCATGCGCACCCTCCACGCTGTGGCCGGACTGAGCCTGGCCGAGGCCGATGTCATGCGCCGCGCCATGAGCTTCAAGGGTGATTCCGCCCAGTTCCTGGCCATGAAGGATCGCTTCCTCGAAGGAGCGCGCGCAGCCATGGGCGAAGGGTCCGTTCCGGTGGTCAAGGAGGAGGTGCTGCAGGAGCTGTGGCGTCAACTGAGCAGCTTCGCCGGCTACGCCTTCTGCAAGGCCCATTCAGCCAGCTACGCGGTGCTCTCATTTCAGGCCGCCTGGCTGAAGGCCCACTATCCGGCCGAGTTCATGGCGGCGGTCATGAGCAACGGCGGCGGTTTCTACAGCGTGTCGGCCTACCTGGAAGAGGCCCGTCGCCTGAGCCTGGAGATCAAGTTGCCCGACATCAACCACAGCCAGGATGTGTTCACCGGCCAGGGCCGTCAGGTGCGCATCGGCCTGCAGCAGGTCCACGGCATGAGCCGGCGTTCCCTCGATGCCCTGCTGGACGAGCGCGCCGCCAGCGGTTTCTTCGTTTCCCTGGGCAACCTGATCGAGCGCGTGCCCCACCTGGCCGAGAACGAGATCGAAAACCTCATCCGGTGTGGCGCCTGTGACGGTTTCGAGCTGACCCGGCCGGAGCTGCTCTGGCGTCATGCCCTGCTCAGGAAGGAACGGCGAGGTCCCGCGCACCGTACGGCCCGCAAGCAGCTGGCCGCCGGGGGCCCGGTCTCGCGTGTCACCGTGCAGACGGCCACCCTGTTCCCCACCAGCGGCACCGCCCCTGGGGCCGGGTCGGCGGTGTCGCTCATTCCCGCCATCCCGGATTACTCGCCCGCCGAGAAGCTGCAGCAGGAAATGGAGGTGCTGCACCTGACGGCCACCGGCCACCCCATGGCCGGGTTGCGCGCCTGGCTACAGCAGCAGGGCGTGGTGCCGGCAGCCGAGTTGCCGGGCTGGGCTGGCCGCCGGGTCAAGGTGGCCGGCAAGCTGGTCACGGCCAAGAGCGCCAACGTCAAGAAGACCGGTCAGCCCATGAAGTTCATCACCCTCGAGGACGAAACCGACCTGTGCGAGGTGACCCTGTTTCCCGAGATCTATGCCCGCTACGGCGCCCGCCTGCTGAGCCGGGGGCCGTACCTGGTCACAGGTGTGGTCGAGGACGACCATGGCTCGATCACCGTCACGGCCGAGAAGCTCGAGGTGATCTGACGCGGTTCGGCCTCACAGACTGAAGTACTGGGACACCTTCACCATGAAGATGTTTTCACCTGGAGCATCCAGCAGGGAGCGCGTGTCGCGGCCCAGGTCGAAGCTGCCGGGGTTGTCGAAGTTCATCCGATCCTGGGTCCACACCAGGAAGAAGGTGCTGCCGGCCCCGTACTCCCAGCGCAGCACCATGTTCACCTTGAGAGACTTGAAACTGAAATCTCGGTCGGCCAGGGTGAAGGTGTTTCCCGGAGCGTTGCCATCCGGGGTGATCAGCCAGCGTTCGTCACTGTCCAGGTCCGGCCGATATTCAGCCGTCGATCCGTTGTCCACCCTGTAGACATTGAAGTCGCGCGTGTCGGCCCGGGCCAGTTCCTTGGGCCGCGAGTAATCGCCCATGGCCACCAGCGGCTGCAGGTAAGCTTGCAGCGTCAGGCGGGGGGTGAAGGTCCAGTCGATCCGGGACTCCAGACTGAACTGCCGATACTCCAGATCGGAAAACACGTAGCGGCTGCCGTGGGTGGCGGTCATGGCCACATCTTCGATGATGTCATGAAACTGAGCATCCCCCATCTCCCAGCGATACCGGGGACCCAGCTCCACGCTGACGCTGCTGGTGGGCTTGAACTCCACCGACAGGCTGCTGCTGACCGTCCGTTCGCCGGCGCTGGTCCCGCTGGCAAAGACACCCAGGCTGCCCACCCACTTCTTCCGGTAGTCGGTGCTCACCGTGAAATCGATCTCGCGGTTGGGGCTCGACCGCATCAGAGGGCCTCCCCGGGTGGTGCGGGTATCGTGGACTTCCGGATTGAAAAACACGTGGCCGTCGATATTCCAGTAGTTGCCGAACTCGGCAAACCACCAGGCACCATACCCGCCCCCGTTCAGGGTTCCCCCCGTGTCCCAGGTCCAGTAGGTGGCCAGGTACAAGGATCGGCTCCGGAACAGGCGCGATGGTTCCAGCCAGCGGTATCCCGACACCACGGAGGAGTTGATCAAATCGGTCCGGTTCATGAATCCCAGGTCGTTGACATCGTAACCCGGTGATGAGTACCCCAGGGCCGAGTTCAGCTTCCAGGCTCCCGACTGCTTGTTCAGAGCCAGGCGCCCCTGCCATCCATCCAGGCTGGTGGCTTCCGGGTTCAGCTCCAGGTGGTCGGCATCGGGCCGCTGAAAGTAATGGCTGGACGAGGTCTGCAGCGCACTGATCGCCTCCTGGCTGCCCGTCAGGTGGCTGCCGCTGAAATAGCCCTTGAGGGCCCAGACCCCGTCCTGGTCCAGGTTGGTCCATCCGTCGATGCCTCCGGTGAAAGCCCGGCGGTCCAGCTCCGCCTGGCTGACCGGGTCATCCAGATCGCGGGTGGTATGGGTGAGCATGATGCCCAGTCCCTTGCGCCCATCATCCTTGGTGATCTTGGCCCGGGCGACCGAGTAATTGGAACGGGGCTCGACCACCTGGTCGAACTCTTCCCCGTTGTACTGCAGCCTGGCTTTCTCCCGGGCCGTGAAAGCGGTCAGTGCACCGATGGACGTGTCGCCCAGCTTGCCGCTGATCTTGGCCGCCCCCAGAATGGTCGTCACATCGGGGCGGTCCAGGTGGTCATGGTCACGGTCGATCCCCAGCTGGGGCGCTCGACCCAGCCTTCGACTGTAAAAGAGCAGAGGGTCACTCCAGTTGAAGCTCCAGTTGCTGTTGGTGCCCTCACTGCCGAACCGGAAGATGTTCGCATCTTCCACGAAAAAGGGCCGCTTCTCCTGGTAGTAGGTCTCGTAGGCCGACAGGTTCACCACCGCCGGGTCCACTTCCACCTGGCCAAAATCGGGGTTCACGGTGGCGTTCATGGTCAGGTTGTTCGAAAGGGGAGCCTTGATGTCCAGCCCGAGGTTCCCCGAGAAATCGGGAGAATCCACGAAGGGGTTGTCCGGGTCCACCTCGCGATCATCCACCTTGCCCAGGGCATAGGGCCGCAGCTCGGCCTTGCTCTGGGGTTTGATGCCCCGGATGCCCACCAGGTCGGGAAACCGCACCTGGTATCCGGAACTGCCCCGAGGGTTGTGGAACAGTTCGCACCGCTCGTTGAAACGCAATGTGCGCCGGGAGAAGTTGATGCCCCACACCTGCTCCTCGGTGTCGGGAAACTTGAGCTGAGAAAAGGGAATCCGGGCTTCCAGGGTCCAGCCCTGTGCGTCGATGAGGGTGGCCACTTCCCAGACCCCGTCCCAGCTCGTGTCGTCCCAGCCATCGTTGTAGAGGGCGGCATCGCCCACCACTCCTGCCGGGTTGATGGAGAAGGAGAAGGCGTTCCGGTCGTCGTTGAAGGTGTCCAGGTTCAGGTAAACCCAGTCGGAGGCAGGCCAGGTGTCTCGACGCCCGAGCCGAGAAGCGATGGAGTCGGGGGCCGAATCGAACATCCGCGCGGCCAGATAGAGAGCCTGATCATCGTAGGCCACCCAGAACTCCGTGGCCTGACGGGGCCGGCACCCGTTGTCAGGACTGTTCTGGATGAGACGATTTTCGCCGGGGGATTGCCAGTCGCCTTCCTGCAGAAGCCCATCCAGCTCCACCAGGCCGGAGAGCCGGAAAGCCCGGATGGAGCGAGCCAGGGAAATGGCCGAGGGGTTGCAGTCCCAGGCCTCGCCCGCGTCCGCCGGTTCCTGGCCGTGGGCCGGGATGAGCTGAGGAAGAACGAACAGGAAAAGAACAGCCAGGACAAGACCAATGAGATAGCGGGCAACCATGCCAGACCTGCCTTCAGGGGGCGGGAGGATCGAGGACAACCGGTCGGGGGGGGCGGGTCCTCGGATTTGGCGCCCCACCAAGGGCGCTTACTTCTCTTGACGCCCCGGGTCGAAAAAAGGTTGTACAAAAGATTTAAAGGACCATATTGCCCGATCTCCTGAATCCCCAAGTTTCCCTCAATCCCCCCCGGAGGTGATTGAAATGGGCGCCACCGCCTTTCTCATCATGACCTTTTCTTCCCTGTTCGCGGTCATCGACCCGCTGGGGTGTATCCCCTTCTACAGCGGGTTGACCAGCCACCTGGACAGGGTCCGCAAGCGCAAGATCCTGCTGAAGTCCCTGCTCACCGCCATGATGGTCCTGACGGTTTTCACCATTTTCGGTCACCAGTTGCTGGAAGTGTTCGGGATCACCGTGGATGCCTTCCGGATCGCCGGCGGAGTCATCTTCTTCGGGATTGGCCTGGACATGCTGCAGAGCCGGCCCGTCCGCTGGCGCACCGGGGTCCGCAAGGCTTACCACGAGGACCGGATTGACCACATGGACGAGGAAGAAGATCCCTCCATCACCCCGCTGGCCATCCCCATGCTGGCCGGTCCGGGGTCCATCACCACGGTGATGGTGCTCAGACCTCAGGCCCCCGAGGGGTTGAGCCTGCCTCTGATACTGGGGGCGGTGGCCGGTATTCTGGTCTTGACCGGGTTCATTCTGGCGGCTGCCGATGCGGTGCTCCAGCGGATCGGCCACACGGGACTGAAGGTTGTGGAAAAGCTGATGGGCCTGGTGGTGACCGTGATCGCGGTCCAGCTGGTGATCGATGGCGCCACCCCGGTGATCAACCGGATGATCGGTTAACGTGACGGGCGGAAACGACCGGCGGGTCTCTCGAGGGCACGCCGGTAAACCGCTTCCGTGCGATCCAGCATCAGCTCCAGGGTAAAATCCTTCTCGACCCGCAAGCGCCCCTTGCGCCCCATCTCCCGACACAAGCTGGCCGAGTCCAGGAGAACGTCCAGACGTCGGGACAGCTGCCGCACATCGCCCGGCCGTACCAGGAACCCCTCCACCCCATCACGCACGATCTCCGGGCTGCCCCCGCTATCGGTCACCACCACGGGACATTCCTGAGCCATGGCCTCGAGGGTGACCAGTCCGAAAGGCTCCGCCTGGGAGGCAATGACCTGAACCTGGAATTCCCGGGCGGCAGCCCAGGCGTCGTGGCGGTAGCCCAGAAACCGGACCGTCGAGGCCAGCCCCAGCTCCTCAACCAGGGCCTGAAGATAGGCCAGGTAATCGGCGTGGCCCTCCTCGGAACCGATCACACACAACTTCAGGTCCGGCCAGTCTTCCACCAGTAATCCCGCCGCCTGGATGAGGGTTTCCAGCCCCTTGGTGGGGCACAAACGCCCCACAAAACCGATGAATGGCGTGTCCGCCTCCGCCCCACACGCCTGCCGGAATGGTCCGGCCATTTCGCTCACACCGGACCTGTCCGAACCCTGGGTGACCCCGTTGTGCACCGTGACCACCCGGCTGGAAGCCAGGACTCGGGATCCCACCAGGCCGGACCGGACGGCCTCGCTCACTGCGATCATGGCAGAGAAGCGACGAAAAAAGGGGCGTTTGAAGAGAGGCGCACTGATGGGAAAAATCTGGTGGCGAGTGCCAATATTGGCCACCTTTGAACCCATGGTAGCCGCGGCGGCAATGTAGTAGTCCCGAGGCAGGTGGGTGTGGAGCAACTCGATCCGGCGCCGGCGAAGCAATCGATTCAAGTGGCCGATCCGGATGGGGTCAAACCAGTGAAACAGGGGAAGTGCGTGGACCTCGAAATCACGGGCCAGCAGACGGCTCTGGAGCTCCCCGTCCCGGCGGACAAGGCAGAGGATCTCATGTCCACGACTGCGCAAACCTTCGGCCAAACCCAGGAAATGGACTTCCCCTCCGTAGTATCCGTTCACCGTACTGAGCATGGCAATGCGCATGGCCTGCAATTCCGCACAGGGAATGAACCCGGTGACATTTACGAAAGAACTCGCACGGAAGATTAAAGATCACCCATATGGTACCGAAAAAAGCTCAAGTGGCCGGGAGACATATTGACGCACACCCCATGGTAACCTACCGTCCCACCCGAATCCAAGTGGCAACTTTTCCTAGATCCGGAGGCGCACAGATGGCCAGTGTTCATTCCTTGAAAACCCGGTTCACCCCAGTTTTGGCTGGATTGGCAGTCTTGACCTGCCTTTTCCTGTTGCCCCAGGGGGCGGCCCTCGCCCAGGACCATGGTGCACAGGATCAAGCAGCACACGCGGAGGATCATGGCGAGGCCCACGGGGACACCCACGGTGAAGAACACGCCGGCGGCCACCACGGCCCCAGCCCCACAGGCCTGCTTCCCCTGTGGTCGGCCATTCCTTTTGCAGG
>JAZBOO010000253.1:0-2789 GCA_036351155.1 Candidatus Krumholzibacteriia bacterium
AAAGCATCTTCTTCGGCGTCATTCTGGGGACGGTGGCCACCTATTTCGGCTTCCAGGTGGACCGGGCGGTGACCGAGGTCCCGCAGAAAACCATCAAATCCCTGGGGGCCAGCATGACCCTGTGTGTCCTGGCCAGCACCGTGATCTCCATTCTCTTCGAGCTGAGGTGACCCGTGCAGATCGCGATGCAAAAGGTGAATCTTGATCTCGGGGGCCGGTCCATCTTGAGGGACATCAACCTGGAGTTTGAGCCGGGGAAGATGACCTTGATCCTCGGGCCTTCAGGCAGCGGGGTGAGCGCCCTTCTGAAAACTGCGGCGGGACTCAAGACACCCTCCTCGGGACACGTGCTGTATGATGGAAAGGATTACGGCGCCCTGAACGAGCAGGAGAAACCCCGGCTCCAGACCCGTACGGGGTTCATGTTCCAGGACGCCGCTCTCTGGGCCAATCTATCCATCGGAGCCAATCTCGAACTGCCTCTGCAGGCCAAGTTCCCCCGGCTGAGCAAGGGCACGCGTCGGCAAATGGTGGCCGACCGCATGGCCGAGTTCGGGGTGAGCCTCGACCTGAAGAAGCGCCCCGTGGACCTTTCCCTGGGCGAGCAGAAATTCATCTCGTTTCTCCGCGCTGTCCTCCCGGACCCGGAAGCCTTGTTTCTGGACGAACCGGTGGCCTGGCTGGATCAACACTGGACCGACATCATCATGATGAAACTGGAGGCGCTTCGTAACCAGGGGGTGGTGATAGTCCTGGGCAGTCACAATTCCCACTTCCCCGAGGACCGCGCAGACCGACTGGTTATTCTCGACCATGGTCAGGTGAAGGCGTCAGGGAACAGCAAGGAAATCAGCTGGCCACTCGGCCGCACACACTCCCCTCCGAGCACTTCCGACCGTGGCGTCGGCGATGAAATGGTGGACCCGAAATGAAGCTTCTGATCAGGCATTCCGACAAGGTTGTGGGCGTTTTCTTCCTGGTGGGGACTCTCTTCCTGGTGGGGGCCCTGACCTTTGTCGGGGTCAACAAGCGATGGTTTCAGAGAGATCTCGAATACCTGAGCTACTTCAACACCGCCAACGGCTTGAGCACGGGTCTGGCCCTTGAATACCGGGGCTTTGCCATCGGCCGGGTCAAGAGTCTGGACCTGGGTGACGGCGACCAGGTGCAAGTGGTGTTTTCGGTGTTCCACGAATATGCCGACCGCATCGTCGAGGGCTCGGTGGTGGAGCTCGCTGTGCAACCCCTGGGCTTTGGCTCCAACCTCTTCTTTTATCCCGGCATCGACGGGGGCCCACCGCTTCCTCCCGGGTCCACCATCTTCTCGACCGATCTTCCTCTGGGCAGACAGCTGGTCATTGAAGGAAAGGTGGATCGCCCCCAGCGCCGCGATGAGGTGACCACACTCATCGCCTCCTTGCCGCCTTTGCTGGGCCAGGTGGAAGGTCTGGTGAGAAACCTGGACCGGCTCCTCGTGCGTATGGACCAGGAGCTCACGGGTCAGGCCGATCAACCCGGCGAGGGCCTCCTGGCCACGGTGGATGAGACCGTCCAGGAATTCGGCAATCTGGCCCGACGATTTGAAGCTCTGACCCTGGACGTGGAGCCCATGCTGGGAAGCCTGACGGTCCTGGCCCAGAAGCTGGAAGACCCCCACGGCTTGATCCCCACCCTCATGGGCAGCGAGGGCAGCGCGGCTCAGTTCTTCCAGGACAACGCCCTGCTCTATCAGAGCCTTCTGAACACCATGGCCGAGTTGCAGGAAATGATGGTGTTTCTGAAGGGGACCACACCCGACATCTCCGTTCTCCTCGATGAGACGACCAGCATGCTGGTGGAGAGCGAGCAGGTGCTGCAGGGGCTCAAGAACAATCCTCTGCTGCGGGGCGGCATTCCTCCCCGGACAGAGCGGGCCGGGAACTTCGGCGGCTATCGTCAGGAGGAGAAGTAAGATGTCTCAACGCTCCAGATGGACGGGGATTCTCGTGATCCTGCCTGCCCTACTTGTCGGCCTGTCCGGGTGCTCGTCCTTGCCCAGAAATCCCCTTCAGGAGTCTGCGACCGGCCGCCGCACCTACTCGCTCCACGAACTGGGTAGCAAGCATCTGCAGGCGGGACAGACGGCCAAGGCTTGCGTGTTCTTTGAACGGGCTCTGGCCCTGCATGCGGCGGTCGATGATCAAGCAGGAGTGGCCAGGGCACTCGCCTCTCTGGGGCGATGCCGGCTGGCCCTGGGCCACCTGGATCAGGCCCAGGCGGACTTCGGCAATGCCCTCGAAGCGATTCAGGGATTGCCCAGCCCCCAGCTGGCCGGACAGGCCATGGCCGGACTGGGCGAAGTGGCTCTCCACCGACAAGATCCCCGGGAGGCACGCTCCTGGTTTGAAAAAGGGCTGCGGTTGCCGCTGGCTGACCCGGGTCTGGAACGAGCGATCCTCCTGCACGACCTGGGCGCGGCCATGCTTGCCCTCGGTGATCTGGCTGCTGCCCAGATCCATGTTGACCAGGCCCTGGCCATGAACACCCGGCTGCGCAACCCCCTCGGGGTGGCGACCAGCTGTTATTCTCTGGCCATCATGCAGGTAAAGCAGGGCGATCTGGACGAGGCCGCCAAGCTGGCCCGGCGAGCTCTCCAGAATGACAAGAAAGCCGAAAACCCCCCGGGCATTGCCCAGGACCTGAGTCTGCTGGCCACCGTGTCGCTGGCCCAGGGAAAAACCGAAGCGGGCAGGGACTATTACCGGCGGGCCCAGCTGGTCTGGCAAAGCATGGGGCGGCCGGAGAAAACC
>JAZBOO010000254.1:0-3656 GCA_036351155.1 Candidatus Krumholzibacteriia bacterium
CACCAGTCGAAGGTGACCACCCGGGCCCCATACTCGGCGGCAATGGTCACGGTATTGTCGCCCGACCCGGTGTCGCACACCACCATCTCGTCCACCAGGTGGCGCACCGAGGCCAGGGCTCCGGGTAACCGCGCGGCCTCATCCTTGACGATCATGCACAAGCTGACTGTCCTGGACATTACTCCTCGACATCCCTCGCGCAACGGAAGCCCACGTTGAAGTCGCTCCAGCTCTGGGGCAGGGCGTTGCGCACGTGCACCTGGTTGCAGCCCTTGCCCGAGAACCAGCCGCCGCCCTTGATCACGCGCCAGTTTGATTTCTTGGGCCCTTCGGGGTTCTCCACCGTGCCGGCCGCCAGGCTTTCGGCAAAGTACGTGTCCGAATAGTTGTCCCACACCCATTCGCGCACGTTGCCCACCATGTCATACAGCCCGTAGCCATTGGGCGGAAAACTGGCCACCTCACTGGTGGCCCCCAGCTTGGCCGACTTGGTGTTGGCCTCATCGTTGGCCAGGGTATCGGCCCGGTCGTACTTCAGCTCGGCCAGGCCCCCCCGGGCAGCGTACTCCCACTCGGCCTCGGTGGGTAACCGGCGGCCCACCCAGGCGGCATAGGCGCGGGCCTGTCCGTGGCTCACGCCCACCACAGGGTGATTGGGCCATTCTTCCCCGCACCGGAATCGTTCCAGCCCCCAGAACACGGGCAACTTGCGGTCGGTGGAATCGCAGAAGGCCTGCCACTGGGCGTTGGTCACCTCGTGCTTGTCCATGTAAAAGGATTTCAAGCGCACCGGGTGGGGGATCAACCCCTCGCCCGCCTCGGCCCGGCCCATGATGAACTCGCCACCGGGAATGAGAACTTCTTCTGTCTGTGCAAAAACCGCGGTGGCCAGAACCAGCAACGCGATGGAAATGATCATCATCTTCATGAAACGTACCTCCTTCAGCCAGTATGCAACAAATTGCGCCCTGAGGGAATAACAAGAAGGGCCCCATGGAGGAGCCCTTCTCTTGTTCTCGATAACTGCAGAACAATTACTTCATCAAGATCATCTTCTTGGCCTGGCTGAAGCCGGTGCCACTCAGACGATAGAAGTACGTACCCGAGCTGACCGAGCGACCGGCCGCATCGCGCCCATCCCACATCCGGGTGTAGTGTCCGGCGGCCAGCTTGTTGTTCTCAAGCGTGCGCACCAGGCGACCGGAGATATCGAACACGGACAGCTGCACGTTGCCGGCATTTTCCGGCACCGCGAAGCTGATGGTGGTCGAGGGGTTGAACGGGTTGGGGTGGTTCTGGGCCACCGCGAACCGGTTGGGGGTCAGATCGTCACCCACTGGGGATGGCACGTCTTCACATTCGTAGCCACCCACGTCGTTGATGCCCCAGCTTTCCAGGGTTCCCGTGTTCCCGCCGATCAAGTCCATGACCTTCAGGGTCCAGGTGCCGTCCAGCGACTGGCCCAGGAGGTTGGTCAAAGGCTGCATGGGCGTGAGGGTGGTGGGGTAGTTACCGATAATATTGTCATCCGTGCCACCGGTCCGGTTGTGCAACCAGGCCTGCGTGCCCTCGGGGCTCACCAGGATGATCCGCAGATCGCTGATGTTCGGATGGGTGATCCGGATGTCGACGCTCATGTTTTCACTGACCAGATTTCCGGTCCCGACCACTTCGATGGTACTCGAGATACCCACACCGCTGCCATCGGGCACCGCAGCATTGGGGGTCACACTCTGGCTCAGGCCGAGGGGAACACCGGTGCCCAGCTCGAAGACCAGCGAGCTGACGGTCCGGCTGTCGTTGTAGGTGATGGTCAGCGTCAGCTGCACCTTTTCCCCACAGGGGAACTCGGGATCGATGGCGATGGTGAAATCGCTGGTGTTGACTCCCGTGCCACCGGTGAGCAAATCCGTGTAGGCGCTGTTGCCCTGCACCACATTCACCAGGGGGTTGGCCGTACTCAGAACGGCCGACACGCTGCCGGCATCCAGCAGACCGTTGTTCACCAGTTCAAGCTGCAGATCCACCGTCTCACCAGGATCGGCATAGCCATTGAGGCCGGGGGTGTTGGTGATGGTCACCGCACCCGGGGCCAGCTCCACGATGGGAATCTCGACGATGCTGTGCACCAGGAACTTCTGGACGAAGACCTGGGCGTGAGGACCATCGGGATGCAGCAACTCGGCTGCGGCGATGGTGGCGTAGGCCATGTCGGGCATGGACGGTCCGAAGCCAATACCGAAGTGGGACTCCAGAATGATCTGATCCACCTCTTCACGAGGATAGCCCATGTCGGTCAAGGCCAGCAGGGACTGGAACAGAGGGGTGCTCCACAGCTCATCGGACTGGTAACCGCCGCCGATGCTCTGGTGGGCTCCGTAGACCACCGAAGGATTGTACTGGGCGCTGAAGGCGTTCAGCACGCGGCCGTACCAGCAATGGTTGGAAATGCCATGGCCGTCCCAGGTGTAGATCCAGTTGGGGTAGAAGTCGGGTCCATTGGGGGTGCTGAAGCTGTAGCTGGCCCCCCAGTAATCGCTGAAGCCCTCGCCCATGCCACCGGTGTCGCCACCGGACCAGTAGGCGATGTCATGCTGGATGCTGTGACCGTACTCGTGAATGATCACGTCGGCATCCTCGTTGTCGTCCACACAGCCGTGACCGAAGGCCAGCCGGTTGGCGGCAGGCTGGTAATAGCTGTTGTCCGCACCGTTCACGCCATCGGTGTCCGCCAGGATGGAACCTTCCTGGATACCGGTGGCCCCGGTGAAGCCCAGGCTCTGAATGTAGCGCTGGTTCTGGTCCAGGTGGAAGTAGGTCATCGCGTCGTTGAACGCGTTGTTCCCGCGGGTGGCGGTCCAGTTGCCGGAGGTGGAGGTGCTGGGCGCGGTGCTGGGCGGATCCCAGTTGGCGATGTACACCCAGGGACCGTTCAAGCGATAGAAGGTTCCGGTGTACTGGATGTCCCGCAGATCCCGCGTCAGATAGGCGTCGGTGAACAGCGAGGCCGAGCTGTAGTCCTGCAGCGAGTTGTTCTGCAAGGTGGTGCGCGGGTCGGGGTCGAACACCAGACCGGTGCCCTGGGCCCGATCGGCCTTCTCGGCGGCCATGGCCTCTTCCAGCTCGCGGGCCTTCACCTCGTAGCGGGCAAAGGCTTCCCCGCGGTCGGTGGCCGGACCGGTGTACTCGGCCAGGCGCTCGGCGATGGTGGGCATGTCGTCGTGGACCTTGTTGATCAGACGCGAATCCTCGATGCTGGTGACCATGCCATCTTCGGCATCCACGATCAGGCGCCAGCCGCCGTAGGGAGCGCTCAGCTCCAGGTCCACGATGTAGTTCAGAACGAACCCTTCACCCACCGGCAGATACACCAGGCGGCTGAGGGCCGGGGTCAGCAGATCGCCGTGACCGCGCAGTTCCTGCCAGGCCGCATCGAAGGCCTGGTCTTCACTGAGCACACCCATGGGAGCCGCAGGTTTCAACTCGACAGGATAGGTGTTGTTGTAAACCCGGTAGACCCGGTTGTCCTTCTTGGCCACCGACACGATGAAGTGTCCGCCCTCGACCGGCACACCGTTGAGGTGCTGCTGGTAGGCATAGTGACGACCGAGCAGGCTCTCCTTCATTTCCAGGAAAACCAGATCCTCGGGATCGGC
>JAZBOO010000255.1:0-6450 GCA_036351155.1 Candidatus Krumholzibacteriia bacterium
CAACGGCTTGAACACCGCGTCGAGTGCTCTCTCCGGCCTCGAGTGCCTGCCACGCCCGTTGGCCGGCAGTGCTCAGGATTGCCAGAAACCTGCGCAATCGAGACGTCTCGTGCGATTCATTTGCGGTCATGCTGGACGCTCCAGATTTAGTGA
This sequence comes from Candidatus Krumholzibacteriia bacterium, assembly GCA_036351155.1. GTDB lineage: Bacteria > Krumholzibacteriota > Krumholzibacteriia > LZORAL124-64-63 > LZORAL124-64-63 > LZORAL124-64-63. The sequence continues at coordinate 154 of JAZBOO010000255.1, forward strand.
GGGATTGCACGAAGACAAGGTACGAGAGCGGGCCACGATTGTTTCCCGCCTGTCCCTCCCAAATATCCCGTCCGCAGTGGATTGTGATGTCCTCATCCAAGTCACCGAGTCCAAATCTGAGGATTCTAGATGCTTGTCCACCTCTCCCACTGCCCCCGTCAAGGGTTTGAACCCCAACAGAACCAGCTCTGTTAACCAATTCCTTTTAAGAATCTCCACCACCCCCAAACCCCACCCTCACACATCCTTTTGCCACAACAACTTATAGGCACAAAAAAGACAGGCCATCACAGCCTGCCGAAAATCGCCTGAAAAGTTCCTACCTGAAAATTTGGCTCCCCAGCCAGGACGCACCTGGAACTTTATTCTGAGAGTTTGGATAGCCCGTTTGACGCTTGGTAAATTGGCCCCTCCAAGCATTTGGTAACTGGATGAGATAATTATGAAGTCAAGAATGGGGGCGGGTGGACATTCAGCTAGGGACATCCCTTGGTTGTCCTGGTTGAGGGGGGTCGGCCCCGGCCTCAGCCCGAAATCCAATCACTGTTCCATGCAGATACCAGACAATCTGTTTTTCTTCAAAAAACAAAAACAAGCATGCTAACTTTCCACTCTCGAGGACAACTTGGGCATTGATACTTGAATGAAATGGGGTGGTTATTTTATTGGGCGGAAAAATGAAGTGAGGATGGACTTTTTACCAGGGACAGAAGTGCTCAAGCCGCGTTTCTGGCCGTTCTGAACCGTCATCACTGGCCCGATCAGTCGAGATCCTCAGCCCACTCCATGGCAGATGTGTGCACGCCTATTCCTGCCAGAAAGCCAATGATGGCAAGCACGATCATGGCTTGGGTGGAGCTGAACATGGCCCCGATGACATATCCGACGGCACTCCAGCCGAGACTCAAAAGAACAACAAGGATAATGGCCAGAGGTTTGATGAACAGCGCGACGGACATCATCACGAAAGAGCCGCCACCCCACCACCATGACCGAGTCACTAAACCGATGATGACCGCGATGATCGCAAACTCGGTGAACATGATATTCGAATTGTCTTCGTTGAATTGGGCGTTGGTGATCCCTTTGCGGACTTTTTTGCTTTCCATCATGCCTCTTTTGAATTTTTACCCACGGGGGAACATGAGTGGCTCAGCGCGATCGGACCGCCATCACGACTGGGTGGTGGTCGCTGTTCGCAAACTCCAGGTTGACAGTTTCGGTCGACAATATCTCGACATTCGGGGAAACCAAAAAACCATCGATGATACAGGTGTAATTGACGCCGGGACGATAGGGTTGCTCCAAAGTTCGACAAGTCGGCGTCGACGGGTCCACTCCCCATTGCCATCCGGCGGGGACCACCTCTCCTGGCAGTTCCCGAACCCAGAATCGATTTTTTTCGTCGGTGGAATAGGGGAACTCCGTATCAGCGAGCAGAAGATTCCAATCCCCGCCGGCAACCACTCGATTTCCGGCCGCGAATTCCTCAGCCATCAGGGCGACCACCCGAGTCAGCTGTTCGCGGCGCAGCGGCCCGTCGTCGAAGGCGGCCAGATGAATATTGAACAACACCCACTCCCAGTCGGCACCTTCAACGGGCAAGCGGGTTTCGAGGATGTTGAAATGTTGAATGGTTACCGTGGGGAAATCCGATTCCGTGGGCAGGGCCAGGCGGACACCGCCGGTCATTTCCAGGGTCGACCAGGTGGCTTTGCCGATTTCCAGACGCCCGACAATCGGCAACAAACCGGTATTTGTGGTCGGCGTGAAGGCGGATTGGTACCGGGTCAAGCCCTTCTGAAAAATGTCCAGGACATCAATGCCTCGGGTCAGAAACGAGCTGCGGGAGAGTTCCTGAAGAAAAAGAACCGGGGCGTTGACGGTGTGAATTCGCTCAAGAATGGATCGGGTATTCAACGCGACCTGCTCCGCCGAACTGGCCCTGAAATGCCGACCCCCATCGGGAATAAAATCCATTTCGGCACTCATGCCGGCAAAGCCGATATTCCAGCTGAGAAAAGTGATCTGGTCTTCAGGGGAAACCCGGGCACCGGTGGGACCGCTGATTTCCAGGTCCATTGTCGAGGCCGGATGAAAGCTATTCAAAGCTCCCCGAATCAACAGCAGAGACACTCCCAAAACGATGACGAGGATGAGGAAAATTGTCATTTTTCTGGCCTTATTCAAGAGGCGTCAACCTCCAGAGAGATGGTCTCATGGGTTCTCAGATTCCTCCTCCACCAACATGAAGGATTCCAGGAACTTGGCGATGCTCCGGGGAAATACAATCTTCAGGACGGAGCGGTTCGTCACCTTGGCCAGAACGATCTGGGCCGCGTAACTGAAGAACAGGAGCCACAGACTCCCGCCCTCCAGTGTTCGTTGCAGAAAGGAGACGGTTCCTTCGTTCCTCAAGACCAGGACTTCCTCCTTGACGGCCAGAAACGGGTCCAGGGAGTTCCCGGCTTCAAGACCGGATAGCAAGCCGGTGAACGCGTCGAGGGACATGGCTCTCATCAGGTGGAAGCGCCACAGACCATAGCCGCAAATACCCATCGCGGTCAGCAAGAGCGCCCACATGAGGTACTTGAAGGAGTCCTGGGCTTCCTCGGTGAAAATCGTCGTGATTTTTGTGTTGAGCATGATGATCAGAAACACCATGAAAATCCCCACGACCCAAAGATACCGATTCACGATATCCTGAACCAGGGCAATCGCCTCACGATATTCGAGCTGGAAGAACGCCAGCCGGTTCAAATCGAAAGCCTGGGAGTCCTCAGCCAGCCCGGCGACCATCCCGCAGTGCCGTTGCAGTTCCTCGATGGTGGCCGCCATGGTGAGATGATCCAGCCGGATTGAAGTGATAACCATGGCCACGATGGGCACGATCAGCGCGACCCAGAGGGTCACGGAATAGGGAGTGTACAGCAAATACGGCCACCGGCACTGAGACCTTGTTTCCGAGGCGAGGACATCTTGTTCACGCGAAAGAATGCCCGGCGCAAAGAAGTTCATGTAGATCAAGACACCCGCGCCCGCGGTGCCGGCGAACCCCAGGTACCAGGGGGAGCGCCAGCCATCCTGCAGGTACAGGAAGTCGAAGGCGCTGTCCATGATCACACCCATGGACATGGCGGCAGCAAACAGGAGCACGGCAAACACAAGTTCGATGGCTAGCCCCATGCCGTGTGAATTGTAGGCCTTTTCCCAGGCCATGGAATCGGGGATCCGGTAAGTGGCGATGGCCGAAAGAATGGCCACACCAAGCGCGCCCAGCAATCCGAAAAAAATCAACAGCAACAGTCTCGCCCCCGATCAGTCTTGTGCTCTTTTTCCGCCCCACCTCTGGACAATTGTGTCATCCTGCTCGTCGGCGGTGCCGGACATGGCCATCACCACGGTTTTCAACTCTTCCTTGGAACATGTCTCGGCGATGAGGGAGTGGCTGAAAGCGATGTCGCCATCGCTGTCGATGGAAAACCCGCCGAAGGCCATCTGGTGGTTTTCATCCAGCAGGTAGCGCAGACAGCCCGGCGTCAGTTCAGTTCCCTGGGCGACAAAGGAGACAATCTGGATCAGGTGCATTTCACCGTCTCGCCAGGAGTTGACCGAAACATGGACCATTGCCGAACCGGACGGGACCATCCAACCGGGGCTGTCCTCGTAGGTAATGGCCCCGGCTTCACCGAATAGTTCCATCATCATCTTCTTGATACGCAGGTAGACTTCTTCGTGATTTTGGCTGGAAAAATCCATCGTCACTCTCCGCCGGTCTTTGCTGGTTCAATGATGACATCGCCATCTTGGTTGCGAACGATCACCTTCGCGGGCCGATCTATTTTGTTTCCCCGCAATAAATTTCGCAAGACTGGATTCACATGCTCATCCAGCAGCCCTTCCCAGTCCCTGAGCTCGGTGGGGTGTTCGTGGAAATCGGTCATCCACTTCACGAACGTGTCATCCCATTCGATCTCAAGACCGCGGGAGGCGTATCGCTGCGCGGTGATCTTCAGCAGGTTTTTCTGTTTCCACATGGGGCCCGCGGTAGATCGGGCTCCAGCCTGGGAAATCACGAGGTCGAATTGGCCGAAAAGGACCTCCCCCACCTCTTCTTCCAGAGCCCGGGCATGGTGGTGATTCGAACCGGGCGCGCCGTCCTCAACCTCGAACCCGATGGATGTGGTGGAAGGCCCCGGGGCCCGGCCTGATCCGGCCGTGGCGATGATCACGACGTCGCTGAAATATGTCGCCCGCCCCCGGTTGTCCACCAGCTTCCCCGATTGCATGATCTTGGCCAGCAGGGCCCGCATGTTCGGGTGGCAAAGGTGGATATTTTCCCAGAGGACCACGCACCACGGAGTCTGCTGCACGGGGTCGTGGGGCAGCGGGTCGCCGTGGCCGACGTATCCGGCAGGTGATCCGACCAGGGCGTTGATATGGTTATCCTGGGACCAGCTCGAAAAATCGACCCGCACCACCCGGTTGACCGCACCGAAAACTGACTGGGCGATGGCCAGGGCAAGGTTTCCGGCCACACCGGCGGCCTCCCCGTGCAGCAACAGGCTGAGATTGGGCTCCCTGGGGGCCAAGTCCATGTCTTCGGTGGTCGTCTGCAGGCGGTAGATGATATCGGCAAGGTCAGCCGCGGTCAGGAAATTTTCCGCCTGGGCGCGTTTTTCCAGGTCCTTGATGCCCGAAACCGTATCGAGTGGCATGCCGACTCTTTTCTGCACGATGGCCCGAGCTTCGCCGGGGGTGACTTCTTTCTTGCCCTGGGTCATGGCGCTGGCGACGCAATGATCCAGCAGGTCCAGGGCCTTGTCCGGAAAGAGTCGGTTGCGGATGAATCGTCCCGCCATGCGGATCAAGGATTCAAGCACCTCGTCCCCCACGACAACCGACCGCCTGGCAGCCAGGGAGTCCCGGAAAGCCTTGAGAATTTCCAGGGTGACCGCCGGGGAGACTTCATTGACGGACACCGGATTGAAGCGCCGTTCCAGGGCCGTGTCCCTGGTGATATATTTTCGATACTCCACATCGGTGGTCGCGACGATGCAGGCAATATCCCCCCTGGCCAGAGCCGGTTTCAGTAGCGAGGCGATATCGTTTCTGCCCTGCGATCCGCCGGCGCCCATGATGGAATGCACCTCATCGATCAACAGCAGAATCCCGTTCTGGCCGGCTTCTTCAAGCAGGGCGGTCATGCGCTTTTCCATATCCCCCACCAGATTGGCTCCAGCCACCATGGAAGAAGCGGGAAGCGAAAAAAGCCGGCAGCCTTGCAGTGGTCCCGGAACATCGCCCGACACGATTCGCTGAGCCAGCCCCTCGACAATGGCTGTCTTACCCACACCGGCGGGCCCGACCAGCGCCGGGTTCCTTTTCTTGGCCCGGCACAAGGTCTCCATGACCTGACGGATCTCGTCTTCTCTCCCCAGCACAGGGGTTAACTTGCCCTTGGCGGCCAGCCGGGTGAGGTCTTCACCGAATTTTTCCAGGGTAGGAATCGGTCGCTGTTGCTTGGCGGCAAAGAAAGGGGCTGCGGTTTCCCTGGCCGGTGTGGTCGTGGCCGCTGGATTCTGGAGATATTCCAGGACGGCCTTCAGCACATCGCGATCGGACGCCTTCTCTTTGCCCCGGGCCCGGGCGATGGAGCAGGCGCGCTCGACCAGACTCTCGACCGGCACCGTGGGCATCCCTTCGGAGTCCTGAAGGCGGAGGCGCAGGGTCTCGACCAAATTTTCGACATCCAACCCCGGATTCAGGTCCTGGGCCATGGGGCCGCGTTTCGCCAGGAGGGCCATGATCCACCAGTCGATATGGGGAGGCGCTCCCTGGTCATACGGGGAATCTTCGAGGATCGAGCGCAGAAGGAATTCGGCACTTTCGGTAAGGTGGGCCGGCGCGGAAAATTGGGAATCGTTCATCAAGAACCACCTGGAGATGAAAAAAGTAATGGGCGGAATCATCCCCGATAAACAAGTGAGTGTCAACCAAGGCAGGCTGGCGCATCAGGTTTTTCCCCTGGGTTGATGGCGGCGGCAACAGTCTGATGCCTGTTAACCAGGAAATCGCAAAAATCCCACAGCTATTTCCTACCAAAAAATTTGGCTCCTCGGGCAGGACGCTCCTAGAACTATTTTCTGAGACCCGCCCAGCCATTCTTGCAATCAACTGCTTCATCAAGCCCATGGTCCAGGTGCTTTCCATTTCTTGAGAATTGGCTTCCCGGAAGAAAGGAGAACGGCGATGGGCCGAAGGAAGCCCTCGACAAAATCCACGACTTCCGTGAAG
>JAZBOO010000256.1:0-3693 GCA_036351155.1 Candidatus Krumholzibacteriia bacterium
CCAGCTGGAGCTGGACCCGGTGAAGGTGAACCTGCGGGAGATGGTCGAGGAAGTGGTGGGCTTGATCGCCTTCAACGCCCAGGCCAAGGGTCTGGAAATGGTGTGCCGCTATGCTCCTGGGGCGCCCGATCTCGTGGTCTGCGACCCCAACCGTCTGCGTCAGGTCCTGACGAATTTGCTGAACAACGCCTACAAGTTCACCCGGACCGGCCACATCTACCTGAATGTGGAGCCGGTTGGGCAAAAAGACGGGCAGTTGAACATGTGTTTCCAGGTGACGGACACCGGCATCGGCATTCCCGCTCCCCAGCTGGAAAAGATCTTCGACAAGTTCACCCAGGCCGACACCAGCACCACGCGACGCTTCGGAGGAACAGGGCTTGGCCTGTCCATCAGCCGGCAGTTGGTGCACCTGATGGGTGGCATCCTCCAGGTTGAGAGTTTAGACGGCGAAGGATCCACCTTCGCCTTCACCATTCCTATGGAAGAAGTACCCGGCACTCTGCAGGCCCCCGCGCCGGTGGACGAAGCCGACACGGCCATCCTGGTGATCAGCAACCATGAGCTGGGCTGCGAAGTCCTGGCCGAACAGGTGCGCCACCTGGGTTACTCCTGCTCCACCGCCCTGGGCTACCAGCAGGGTTTGAAAAAACTGGACGAACTGGCCATGGGATCCGGCCAAAAACTCTCCTATATCCTGGTTGATCAGGATGTCCTGCCCGAGGACACGCCTCTGCTCATGGACTTCCTGGACCGGCTGCCCCCCGAATCCCGGCCGCGCTCCATCCTGCTGACCAGCCTTTCCAGCATGGCCCGGGAAAAGGACATCGTTCAGTCAGGTTTCACCAGCACATTGACCAAACCGGTGCGCCCGCAAAATCTGGCCCAGGTCCTGGCTGGGGAAAAACTATTCGAGATCCCGACGCCGTCCTTGCCGTCCGAGGCTGTCGAAGTGGAGCTCCCCATTCCCAAATCCGAAGGGCCGTCACCGGTGATCCTGCTGGCCGAGGACAACCCCTTCAATCAGAAGGTGGCCACCGGGATGCTGAGAATTCTGGGCTGTGAGGTGGACGTGGCCAACAACGGGATCGAGGCCCTGGACCTGGTGCGGCAGAAGGATTATGCGGTGGTGTTCATGGATTGTCAGATGCCCGAAATGGACGGGTATGAGGCCACGGAAAGAATCAGGCAGCTGGAGGGTCCGCGCCAGGCCACGACCATCATCGCCATGACCGCCAACGCCCTGAGCGGCGACCGTCAGGCCTGCTTCGACGTGGGCATGGATGACTTCCTCAGCAAGCCCATCACCAAGGCCATGCTCAGCGACATGCTGGCCAAGTGGGAAGTGCTGGGACAGCCCGTGGGCTAGGCCCGTTCCCGGCTCAAGTATTTACGTAACTCTTTGCTGGACAATGTGTTAATAATACTCGTACAGAGCAGTCCGGCATCGTGGGCCAGCTCGGCCCCGTGCCGGTAATCGACCAGCCGCGCCGCCCGGTGCGCATCGGGGCTGATGCACATGTAGACCCCCAGTTCCTGCGCTTTCAGGCAACACTTCCAGTCCAGTTCCATGCGGGCGGGATTGGCGTTCACTTCCACGGCAGTGTGGCCCTCGGCAGCCGCGGCCAGGACCTCGTCCATCTCCAGATGATCGCCCCGGCAATGCAGGATACAATCGCCCACCGGCCGACCCAGGATGGTCACCAGCGGATGGCGGGCCACGTTGATGACCTGCTTGGTCAAGGTGGCTCGATCGTACCCGCCGTTCTCGGGGAACGACACGATCACGTAGTCGAACAGACGCAGGGTGTCGTCATCCAGAGGCAGGGTGCCGTCGGGATTGGCGTCCAGCTCCACCCCCTGGAGAATGTCGAATCCGTTGAACTTGTCGCGCAAGATGTCGATTTCCCGCCGTTGCACCCGCACCGCACTGAGGTCCAGGCCATCCTGATGAACTTCCGACTTGAAGTGGTCGCTGATGCCCAGGTATTCCAGACCGATTTCCTGGGCGGTGTCCACCATGGAAACCAGGGGATGCATACCGTCGGCGTAGCGGCTGTGGCTGTGCAGGATGCCCTTGATATCACAGGGCCGCACCAGTTTTTCGCAGTTCAAGATCGTCCCCGAAAGATGAAGTGGATGGGTTGGAAAGCTGTGGAGGTCAGGTTAACCCCAGTCCCAAAAGACCGCAACCTCCCCCGGCCCTGAAAACCGGAGGAGGCTGGGAATTCTGACACCCGTTTTCGAGCTAGAACGCACCCCAGGGCTGCTTGCCCTTCAGGTAGTAACTGGGCAGCAGGAAGCGGAACATGTGGGCGAGACGGCGCGATTTCTCGAGCTTGTCCTCACTGGCCTGCTCCAGCTTGGCGATGTCGCCGTCGAACATCTCATCGAACAGTTGCTGGGCGGCCTCGGCCCGTTCGTCCTCGGTGGCGAACTGATCGCGGAGGGCATTCAGCTCCCCGTGGTCCAGGAAGAATCCCGCACAGGCCGGGCACTCGTCCACCGACACCTCGCGCTTCACGCTGGCAAAGTGCCGCCACATGATCTGATTCTCGCAACGGGGACACTGCCGGCTGGCCTGGGTGTCGACCACAACGTTCGCGTTGCGATGAACATCCAGCAGCGCTTCGCCGGCCACCTCGTCCGGCTCGTCCACCTTCTTCAACTCGAACCAGTCGAACCAGATTCCCCCGCAACCACCGTCGCACACGTCCACGGCAACATCCTGCACCTGGACTTCTTTCATGGCGTTTCCGCAAGCCGGACACTTCACGGCATTCCTCCCGGAGATGAACAAACGTATCGATCCCTACCTCTGAAGGATCGGCCCGGACGAGGAATATTTTAGCTTTGATTCACCGGGGGAGTTAGATTAAGGATCAACACCGAATAAGGGAGCTCGCCCATGCCCACCCTCATGTCCAAGGCCGCCCTGGCGGCCATGACGCACGTCCTTGCCCTTGACCCAGCCGACCAGGTCCTCGTTCTGACCGACCAGGCCACCCAGGAGTGCGGCCAGGCCTTCGCCCAGGCTGCGCGTGAGCACGGCTGCCAGGTCACGGTTTTCGACCTGCCCGAAGAGAACCGCCCCCTCATGGAACTGCCTGACGGTCTGATGACCGCCCTGGAAGACAAGACCGTGGTGATCAACGCCATCGTGGGCGATGCCCGCGAAATCCCCTTCCGCATGCGCTGGATCCAGGCGGTGGAACAGTGCGGCACGGTCCGCATGGGGCACAGCCCCGGCATCACGGCCGAGATGATGACCGCCGGCCCCCTGAACGTGGATTACAACCTGATGCAGGCCAACGCCGACCACCTGAGCACCCTGCTCAAGGATGCCGTGTCCCTGCGCATCACCAGCGAGCTTGGCACCGACCTTGTGATGGATGTCACGGGGCGCTCTTTCATCAGCGACCTGAAAGCCACCGTGAAGGACGGAGCCAACCTGCCCTGTGGAGAGGTCTATTGCTGTCCGGTGGAAGAGGGGACCACGGGAACACTGGTGATCGACGGGTGCTTTGGCTCATCGGGGACGGTGGCCAAGCCGGTGAAGATGGTCATCGAAAACGGCCGGGTGAAAAGTGTGCGGTGTGCCGACCAGTCGGTGGCTTTCGAGGTCCAGCAGCTGATGGACACCGACGCCACCAGCAACATCATCGCCGAGCTGGGCATCGGCCTGAATCCCGC
>JAZBOO010000257.1:0-4198 GCA_036351155.1 Candidatus Krumholzibacteriia bacterium
CAGCTTAATTAAGCTGCCAGTGCGAAGTTGTTTTCGTCACTTATTGGTTTTTCCACCGTTTAACGAGTTCCATGGAATCTCGGCATGCAGCCATCGGTCCCCCGACCACGTCGAAGCCAGGTCGCCCCCACGCTGGGAATCCGTAGCGCGTATAATATACTACACAACGAACTCCAAAGCTATTCACACAAACCTTTTCTCGGATGTCCTCGCTGCTCTCCCCAGGAGAGCGGCTGCGGGTTTCCTCGAAAAGGTTTGTGTGAACAGCTTTGGGATTTGATGTGTTCCATATGGCCTCAGAGATTCCCTGCGTGAGGGCGACCTGATGCCATGGCCCATCCCCCAGGAAGTCAGCAGGACGGCCCGGCCTGACAGGCAAACAGGTGTCATAAACCACAATTTTGGTATACTATCCCCTCCGGAATCCATTCTCTCCAGCGCAAAACAGGTGAAGTTCATGAAGCCCGGCGAATCCCTGGCCCAGTACGAAATCCTCAGCCACCTCGGCACCGGCGGCATGGGTGAAGTTTTCCGGGCCCGCGACACCATACTGGAACGCGAGGTGGCCCTGAAGATCCTGCCCGAAGAGTGGTCGGAGGATCTGGAGCGGCTCGCTCGCTTCCGTCGGGAGGCCAAGGTTCTGGCCTCCCTGCACCACCCCAACATCGCCACGATCTTCGATCTGGGCGAGGCGGACGGGCGCATTTTCCTGGCCATGGAGCTGGTCGAGGGCAAGGACCTGGCCGAGATCCTCAAGGACGGCCCGCTGCCCCTCGAGCTGGCTGTCGGCATCGCCCTTCAGGTGGCCACCGGGCTGGAGGAGGCCCACGATAAGGGATTCATTCACCGCGACCTGAAGCCGGCCAACATCAAGCGTACTCCCGACGGCAGGGTGAAGATTCTGGACTTCGGACTGGCCCGCGCCCTGGTCGATGAACAGGTACACAACAGCCCCCTGCAAAATTCTCCCACCATCACTGCGGCCATGACTGCTCAGGGCGTCATTCTGGGGACCGCTGCCTACATGAGTCCCGAACAGGCCCGGGGCCAGGAGGTGGACGCCCGCTCGGACATCTGGGCTTTTGGCTGCATTCTCCTGGAGATGCAGACCGGTCGTTCGTTCTTCGCCGGGGATACCTTCAGCGACACACTGGCCTCGATCCTGAAGAGTGATCCGGCCTGGCAAGATCTGCCGGTCGATCTGCCCCGAGGCGCCATGCGCCTGCTGCGCCGCTGTTTGGCCAAGGATCCTCGCCAGCGGTTGCATTCCATTGCCGATGCTCGCATCGAGCTATCGGAAATGTCCCTCGAACCCGATCAGCATTCCGCTCTGCCCGCCGGGGTGAAAAAACCAGCGCGTACGGGACTGTGGATTGCCCTGGCCGCACTGACCGGGATGGTGGTGGGTTCGCTTGCCTTCCTGCAGTTGAACCCTCCGCCCGAGACCCCTGAGCCGGCTCGCCTGGACAACCTGACCTTCGTGGGCCGGGAATGGAGCCCCAGCGCTTCCGCCGAGGGGGACATTGTCGTCTTTACCTCCGACCGTGACGGCATCGCCCGTATCTGGATGAAGCAGGTTTCCGGTGGCGGAGTGGTGCCACTGACCGATGGCCCCGATGACAGCCCGAGGTTCTCGCCGGACGGAGCGCAGATCCTGTTCACCCGGGACAATCAGGGCAACCGCATGCTCTTCAGGCAGACTCTGGTGGGCGGTCAACCGCGCAAGGTGCTGGACGACGCCCTGGAAGGTGACTGGTCCCCCGACGGACAGCAAGTGGCCTTCTTGCGGGCCCGGCCCGAAACAGGCAGCAACACCGTCATGATTGGCACTTTCGAGATGCAGACCGGAAAGGAGACGATCCTGGGCTCCATCGAGAAGCGGGCCTGCTATGGGATCCGCTGGTCCCCCGACGGACAGACCATCGCCGTCCAGACCACGAGCCTGACCGGCAACATGGCGGAAATCAGTGGCATTCATCTTTTCGATGTCGCCACCGGCGAAGTCACCTTTGCCCGCCCCACCAGCTGGACGGGGCCCTTCTCGGCCCTGGAATGGGCCGAAGACGGCAAGTCTTTTGTCGTCGGACAGTCAGCCGAAGTCATCGCCCATGTGAGTGGGACCCCCAGCATTGTCATGCAGTACCACCTGGACACCCGATCCACCACCCCCCTGTTCTGGGTGCCCCTGCGCTTGCCCAAGGGAAGCTGGTCCGCAACCACCTTCGCTCTGCTCAAGAACGGGGGCATCATCCTCGACTCACAGGTGGAGTATTCCCAGCTCCTGGAGTACCAGGTGCTGGAGCAGGGGCTGAGCCAGCCCAGGACTCTGATCTCAGGCATGAGCTTTGACCGACAGCCGGTCTTCTCACCCGATGGGAAGCGGCTCCTGTTTTCCAGCAATCGAAGCGGCAACATCGACATCTGGGGACTGGATCTGGAGCGCGGCACCACCAGCCGGGTGACCGACGATCCTGCGGGAGATTGGGATCCCGCCTTTTCGCCTGACGGCAAATCACTGCTCTGGAGCAGCGACCGCAGCGGTAACATGGAGATCTGGATGGGTGGGCTCGATGGTAGCGCAGCGCGGCAGGTCTCCCGGGACGGAATCGACGCCGAAAACCCCACCATGACCCCGGACGCCCAGTGGATCATCTACGCCAGCAGCAGCGACTCCAAGTCCGGCGTGTGGAAGGTCAGGCCCGACGGCACCGATGCCGAGCAGCTGGCTCCGGGCGCCTATCTCATTCCCGAGGTTTCACCCGATGGGCAATACGCCCTGTTCATGCTCGTCCACAAGCTGGATTTTTTTGTGAGGGTGCTGGAGATCGAAACAGGCAGAGTGCTGGACTGGGAGCTGGACCTCAAGGTGACCGAGCGGGACGAGAACCTGGTCTTTGGCCGGGGGCGCTGGACTCCCGATGGCAAGGGCATCATCTACATCGGCCAGGACGAAAATGGCAACAGCGGGGTGTACCTTGCAGAATTTCAACCCGATGGTCCCTGGGACGGCAACCGACGCAAGGTGGCGGGCTTCGACCCCCGTTTCACCACCGAATCCTTGGCCATATCACCCGACGGGCAGAAAGTGGTCATAACCGCGGTCACCGAGCGACGCACCCTGCAGATGGCCTCCCACGTTCCCTGGGGTGTTCCGTAGTTCGCATCCTGTGGCGCCCCCATCTATGCCAAACCTTTTCATAGCCGACTGACACCCGCAAGGCCCACAGAAAAACACGAGGTAATCCGCAGGGGGCTCCGCAGGAGAGCCCGAGGACAACCTCGTGTTTTTCTGTGGGCCTTGCGGGTGTCAGTCGGCTATGGTCTTGTGGATAGCCGAAAAATCCTCATCCCCCAACCCACGCTCCAAAGCCAGGCGGAACAGCCCCTGAGCCGCTTCCGCGGTGGCCATCAACTTGGCGTGATCCCCGCCCAATTCGACGGCCAGGCGCAGATCCTTCTCCATGTGCTTGAGCGGGAAGGCCGGAGCAAATTCCCGGCGGGTCATCAGCGGCCCCTTCACCGCAAACATGGGATTGCCCAGGGCCCCGGCCGCCAGCACATCCAGGAGGTCCTCGGCCTTCAGGTGGCACGCATCAGCCAGGGTCAGCCCCTCGCTGAAGGCGGTCATCATGCCCCCCATGATCATGTTCACCACCAGTTTCATGCGGGCGGCCTGTCCCGTCTCGCCCAGGAACAGACGCTTCTTGCCCATCAGATCCAGCACGGGCCCCACCTCATCGTACAGGGTCCGGTCCCCGGCAGTCAGGATGATCAGGGTCCCATCCTCGGCCGGCTTCTTCGTGCCGGACACCGGGGCCTCCAGGTGGCGTCCGCCCTGTTCGGTCACGGCCTCGGCCAGGTCACAGCTGGTCTGCGGGTCGATGGTCGACATGTCGATGTAACTTTTGCCGGGTCCCATTCCCTCGAGCACACCGTCGGGCCCGATGCACACCGATTCGGCGGCGGCCGGATCAGACAGCATGGCGAAGGTCACCGAGCAATTCTCCGCCACCTCGGCCGGCGATCGTCCCTGCCGGGCCCCCTGCTGAACCAGCGGATCACACTTCGCGCCGTCACGGTTCCACACCGTCACGTCCAGGCCCGCCTTGACCAGGTTGGTGGCCATGGCGCTGCCCATGATTCCCATTCCCAGAAAACCGTAACGCATCCTCATCCTCCCCGATGGTTCACAGGACAA
>JAZBOO010000258.1:0-5518 GCA_036351155.1 Candidatus Krumholzibacteriia bacterium
ACGAAGTGGGGGGTGATCAGGTGGCGGGCCGAGACATCGGTTTCGGCCACCATTTCCCGCATGGCGGGGCTGGTACGCAAACGGCGCGGACGGTCCAGCAGGTTCATGAGCGGTCCTGCGGAGACGGTTGAGGGTTCAGGGGCTCCAGGCCTGCGGCCCGGAGCATGGCATCGAGATCGGGGGTGTCGGCCACGACGGTGGCGAAGCCCGCGTCGATGGCCGCCTGGGCCGTGGTCTCGCCGATGGCGACGGCCCGGGGACGGGCCTCCCACTTGCCGCAAAAGGCGCGCACAGTGGAGGGGCTGCAGAAAAGCACCAGGTCACCGGGCAGCCAGGGGTCGACGGGCAAATCCTGGGGCGGCACCGGCAACGTTTCGTACAGAGGAGCCATGGTCACCTGGTAACCGGCCTCCGTCAGGATCTGCTCGACCTCGGGCCCACGCTGACGCGGACCGGGCAACAGCACGGTCGACCCCTCGGGGGCCAGGGCCACGAAGGCATTGGACAGCTCGCGGCCATCGCGGGCAGCAATGCCCAGATTGTCGGTCAGGCCCAGCTCGGTGACCACGCTGGCGGTCCCTTGACCCAGGGTGCCCAGGCGGGCGCCGCGCGGGTTCAGGTCGGCACCCAGGAAGGCGCGTACGCCCTGAGGGCTGGTGAACAGGATCCAGTCAAAAGTCCGGGTGCGCAGATCCGCCTCCGGGGCGATGGCCTCGAAGCGCAACAAGGGCATCTCCAGAACCGAATATCCCTCGGCTTCCAGGCGACGGGCCCACAGGTGGGTGCGCTCGGGGTCGCGGGTAATGACGATGCGCGGCAGAGCGTTCATCAGCTGTCCTTGTTCTTGTGGCGCGTGATCTTTTCCCAGGCCTGCTCGGCCACCGCATCGGGACTGTCCCCTTGCAAGCTGATCCGCAGAGGGGAGGCATCCTCGGGGCTGGCGGCCAGGAAGGCTTCCAGTACCCACTGGTTGTCTTCACGGCGAATGTTGACGCCGAAGGGCAACTGGCAGCCGCCATCGAGACGGTTCAGCAGCAGGCGCTCGGCGGCCACGGCCTGTCCGTCGCCCTGGCAATGCAGGGGAGTCAGATGGGTGCTGATCTCGGCTTTTTCCACACACTGGATGCCCATCATTCCCTGAGCGGGCGCGGGCACGAAATCGGTGATCGCCAGGGGGGTGGTGAACAGATCGCTCACATCGAGTTCAAGGCGCACCACGCCGGCCCGGGCCAGCAGGATGGCGTCGTACTTGCCCTCGCGCAGACGATTGATGCGGGTCGGCACATTGCCCCGCAGATCGACGATCTTCAGGTCGGGGCGCAGAACGTGCACCTGGGCCTGGCGGCGGGCGGCACTGGTGCCGATGCGGGCGCCTTCCTTTAACGGCAGCACCTCGCCGGCTTTCAGCTTGTCCTGGTCGATGGCATCGGGGGCGGCCAGCAGCAGCTCGCGGGGGTCTTCCCGCCCCACCATGGCCACCAGCGTGAGGCCGTCGGGCTGATCTGTGGTCAGATCCTTCAGGGAGTGCACGGCCAGGTCCACGCGGCCCTCCAGCTGGGCATCTTCCAGCTCCTTGGTGAAGAAGCCCTTGCCCTCCAGCTTGGAGAAGGGAACGTTGTCGATCCGGTCCCCGCGGGTCTTGATGATGACGATTTCCGTGGCCACACCGTGGTCGCGCAGTTTATCCTCGATGGTGTGGGCTTGCCAGAGGGCCAGGTCACTGCCTCGGGTGCCAATACGCAAGGTGGGCTTGATGGGCAGACCTTCGGGGGATGGGGACAATTTCTTCCTCCCAGGAGTAGCAGGGGATTGGGCGACGGACCATCGCAAGTCAAGGAATTGTAAAGGCGCCGAAAATGCCGTTTGTCATGGAGAAGTCATGGCGCTTTAATGAGTTAACTTTCCTCGAGGTGCGCATTTCTCGGGGGTAAATTTGGGCCCTCGGGACCGAAATCACCACTTTTTTACCCGGGTATCATGCCGGGTTTTTGACCGAGAGGGCCAACGTCGTGTGTTTTAAGGGTTTCATTAAATGGGCTTGATCATCAAAAACCTGTCGTTTGGCGCGGATCTGCTTTCCGGGGTGGCCGCGGACCTGCTGGGCTTGTCACAGGAGAGCGGGCCCGAAAAACTGGCGGCCGCGCTGGTGGTCCTGCCCTCCGCGAGGGCTTGCCGCACCCTGGGACATCGCCTTCTGGAAAAATCGGGGCAAGAGGCCCTGTTGTTGCCGCGCGTTGTGACACCCCGTCAACTGTTCGAAGAGGCGGCGGCGGCCCAGGGGGTTGACTCCGTTTCGGTGCCCGATGAGTCCACCCGGGCCCTGATTCTGGCTCCCCATCTGGCCCGGTTGCCCTGGTTGCAGGAGACCCCGGAAAACGCCCCGGGACTGGCGGCTGAATTCCTGGCCGTGTTCGACGAGTTACGGCTGCAGGGACGGGCCGATCTTCTCGCGGGGGAAGCTGCCGTGGCCCAGGTCCAGGCGGCCGGGCCTGAAGGAGCGGCCGAGGTGCTGGCCGGCGACACCCGGCGACTGGCCGAGGTGTGGCAGGTGTACCGTGGCGTGATGCCCCGAGATGCCATTGACCTGCAGGTCGAGGCCGCGGCCGGGGCTGAGGGAGGGCGGCCCATCTCGCGACTGGTGGTGGCGGGTTTCGGGCGGTTGAATCAGGTGCAAACCCAGCTGTTGATCCAACTTTTGCCCCGAAGTTCGGAGGCTGTGCTGTATCTGCCTGAGGCCGATGATCTGCTTTCACGCTTCTTCGTGAGTACCTGGGGTGAGGGCGGGGCCCATCTGGACCCGATGGCGCCGAGCCGGGCGCTGGTCGAGAGGCTGTGTCCCGATGCCCAGGGCGAGGTGGGGTGGCGCAGGGCCGGAACTCTGCGCCAGCGGCTGGATGGTCTGGAGGATCTGAGCACACTGTATGCGCCGGCCGGTCCTCTGGAAACGGTGGTGTGCCGCGACCAGGAAGAAGAAAGCCGGCTGGTGGCCCACCGCGTGGTGCAGATTCTCCAGCGACCTGGCGGAGCCGAGCAGAGCATTGCCGTGCTGACCAACGATCCGGTGCTGGCCGACCGCCTCGTGGCCCAGCTGCGCGATGCGGGCGTGGACGTGGACAACACGCTGGGGCGGCCACTGGCCGGATTGCCCGCAGGATTGCTGCTGCGCTTCATGTTGCGGACGGCCTTGACCGGCCTGCGCCCTGAGCCATTGCTCGAAGTGCTGACTCATCCGGACGTGCAGGTGGGTGCGGTCGATGGCGTGAGCCGGGAGCGCGCGGTGCTCAACCTGGAGCGTATGCTGCGGGCTCAGGATCAGGCGCCCACAGGACCCGAGAGCCTGCTGCGTCTGGCGCGGCAGCGCGATGAATCGGCCAGTGCGGTGTCGGGTACGGCCACCCATCAGGCCGAGCAGTTCATGACCGCGGTGACGGCAGCCTTCCAGCCCTTGCTTGAAGTGGCCACGGGCGCGCGGTCGGTGTCCGATCTTTTGGCCGCCATGCGCACGACCTGGCAGTTGCTGGCCGAGGGCACGCCGCTGGAAGAAACCCGGTCCCGCCCGGATGTGACGGCGGTGGATCAGCTGCTGGATCGCCTCCAGCAGGACCAGGCCTGGCTGCCGCCGGCCACGCTGGCCGGGTTGGCCGCCGATCTGACGCGCCTGATGTCCGCCGCAAACATCGCCCCCCACCGCACCGAGGGTTTGCCCGTGCTGGTGGCCGGTCTGGTCGAGGCTCGGCTGGAGCGTTACGACCATCTGATCATCGCCGGGTTGAACGAAGGAAAGTTTCCCACGCGATCGCCCCGGCCCTTGTTTTTCGACGCCACCACGCGCCGCCACCTGGAACTTCCTACCTGGCGCGACTCTCTGGCTCGCGATGCCGAGCTTTTTCTGCGGTTGTTGCACAATGCGCCACGAGTGTTGTTGACCTGGTCACGCGATGAGGGCGATCGCCCGTTGCTGCCCTCTCCTTTCGTGGAGCGGCTGCTGCTGGGACGGCCCGGGGGCCATGAGGGTCTGGGAGTTGAAGATGTGCCGCTGTGGCGGCGCGAAGAGGTTCCGGTGGCGGCCATTGCGGAGGCCCAGGCGGGGTTTGCCGCTGAATCGCTGGACGTGCCGGTGCTGGCCGCGGCCCGCAGCTTGACTGCGCTCAGCTGGACCGCACTGCGCAGCTGGCGGGATTGTCCCTATCGATTCCTGCTGGAGCGCGGCTTTGCCCTGCGCAAGTCCGAAGAGGTACAGGAGGAGTTCGGGCGTCGCGATGTGGGCAACATCATCCACAGGGTGATGCGGGATTTTCTTGCGCCGGGTGCCGAAGGTCAGGCGGCGCTGGATCGTCAGGACCGCGGAGGTGCTGAAAAGATTCTGGGGAATCTGGCGCGCCGCGCATTCAGCGAGGACGGAGACAGCCTGCCGGGCCGCACCCTGTGGCTGAACAGTTTTCTGAACTGGGTGCCCCAGATCGCGGCCGTGGAGCTGGAGCGTTTTCCGCACTGGCGGCCCAGCTTGCTCGAGGCGCGGTTTCAGCTGCCGTTGAAGGATCTGGCGGCGTGGGTGGCCGGTAATGATCAGACCGAGCCGGCACCGCAGCTGACCGCCGAACAGGAGGCCATCGTGCTCGAAGGCGCCATCGACCGGGTGGATGTGGCCCGCGATGGCGAGGCCTGCT
Source organism: Candidatus Krumholzibacteriia bacterium (assembly GCA_036351155.1). GTDB lineage: Bacteria > Krumholzibacteriota > Krumholzibacteriia > LZORAL124-64-63 > LZORAL124-64-63 > LZORAL124-64-63. Next base: position 4,668 of record JAZBOO010000258.1, read on the forward strand.
GCGTGATCGACTACAAGACGGGCACCTTGCCGGCGGTCAAGCAGGTCAAGGATCTGAAGGACCTGCAGCTCTTGCTGTATTCCCTGGCCATGGAGTGTGGGGCCGTGGTGGATGACGCGTACAGTCGGCCCGTGGCCGAGGCCACTTTCTACGGGATCAGCGCCAAGCAGATTGGCCCACCCGACAAGCCCACTTTCGATGGCGAACGGGAGCTCCTGATCGCCGCGGCGCGCGAGCTGATCCAACTGGCCGTGCAGGCGGCGGCTCCCGCCGGTCCCTATCCTCTGCTGCAGGAAGAACGGCGGGGCGACGGCGCAGCCAACCTGCCTTGCCGCTATTGCGATTTCCGGGGTGCCTGCCGCCTGGAAGAGCGCGAGGGTTTGCCCTCGGAAACCCTGGTCAAGATCGACAAGCTGGTGGGGCAGAAAGAGGGAGGACTGTTTTGATGATTTGTGCACCAGAAGGGCGCGCGCGACCCCTTCTCCTCCACCCAACAGAAATATGGTGGGGGCTCTGTCGTTAAGTTACAGTGCACTCTTTGCGGGATAGCCAATATTGAATGATCTGAAAAGGAGCAAAGTACTAAGTTCCTTTCTGATAGTTACTGTGCAGCTTATTTCTGCCTGGTTCTGAACAAGGATTTGAATCCACCTAGGGATGACTTCTTAACGGGAACGGGGCCTTCCAAAAATGGCTCAAAATCAACCTGGTAAAAAAATGGATATTCCGGGAAGTCATTCCGGTCTCGGATCCATGCCTGGATGCTATCTGGATCGGTTGTTCCCCACCAATTGTTGGTCATATCAAAATGAGCGACTTCATCTTGAACCTTTTCCTGGTTCACAACATCA
>JAZBOO010000259.1:0-5451 GCA_036351155.1 Candidatus Krumholzibacteriia bacterium
GAAGCATCTGGTGAAGGTGCCCGGCGTGGGCCGCAAAACCGCCAACGTGGTCCTGGGTGAGATCTGGAACAAGCCCGACGGCGTGGTGGTGGACACCCATGTGGGGCGCATCAGCCGCAAGCTGGGCCTCATCGACCAGACCGACCCCGTGAAAGCCGAAAAGCAGCTGGGCGAAGTGATTCCGCAGGAGGATTACCGGGACTACGGCCACCTGATCATCGACCATGGCCGCAAGACCTGCAAGGCCCGCAATCCCCAGTGCGATGGGTGCAACCTGTACCGCTGGTGTGAGGTCCGGGCCTAGCCGGTTTTCCAACTAGTTGGAAAACACTAGTCTCGCTCGTCCCCCGGATCGGGTTTCTGGTCCCGAACGCGGCTGAGCACCTCATCAAAGGCCGCACGGTCACCTCGCGCCGCACGCTCGCCCAGGTACTCGGCGGTCATCAAGGCCGACAGCTTTTCGGCCACCGCGGTGGAGATGAACTGATTGATGGAGATGCCCTCGCGCTGGGCCATCTGGCGCACCTGGCGATGAAGAGATTCGGACAGCCGCAAACTGATGGTGCTCATGATATCGCTCCTATTTCCCTCAGGAACTTACGGCCCCGAATCCCCCACTACGAGGACCTCGGGGCCGCTTAATTTCCATCCTGATAATTCAATCAGAACGGCAAATCGTCATCATCCTGCTGGTTGCCGCCGCCCTCCATGGGCTGGGGGTCGAAGTTGCCGCTGCTGCCCGGGCCGGCATCGCCGCCGCCGTAGCTACCGCCACCGCCGCCACCGCGGGGACCATCTTCATCCCGTCGGCCCAGCAGCTGCATTTCACGAGCAACGATCTCGGTGGTGTAGCGATCCTGGCCGTCCTGGCCCTGCCACTTGCGGGTTTCGATCTTGCCCTCGATGTACACCTGCTTGCCCTTGGCCAGGTACTTCTCGGCCCGCTCGGCCAGGTGGCGCCAGGCCACGATGCGGTGCCACTCGGTTTTTTCCTGCCACTCGCCGGTGGCCTTGTCCTTCCAGCTCTCGCTGGTGGCCACCGAGAAGTTCGCCACAGGCACGTTGCTCTGCGTGTACTTGATTTCGGGGTCGCGGCCCAGATTGCCGATGATGATGACCTTGTTGACGCCAGCCATGGGGTCCTCCTTGAACACGTGGCGCAAGACGCGCCGTGACACGGGTTTTGATTTCAGGCCGGCTATGCGGCGGGAGGGGGACTGTAGCAGGATTCAGCCTGAAATAGGATAAAAAAATGGGGTGGATGATGGGATTCGAACCCACGACCACCTGGACCACAACCAGGGGCTCTGCCAACTGAGCTACATCCACCACCATATTGAGATTTCTGGCACGCCCGGCAGGATTCGAACCTGCGACCTGCGGATTAGAAGTCCGCTGCTCTATCCAACTGAGCTACGGGCGCCCCGGGATGTTGAACCGGGCCCGCACTTCGCCGAATGAGGTCGTCCCTTGCGGGCGGACGCGTATAATGGCCATAGAACCGTCGGTTGTCAAGCTTGTGCGCGACTTGTTCCACCGATTCCTCGGCCACCTCTGCCCTGGTGGTGATGAGCCCTCTGGCTCCCCTGGCTGATCACTCTCCTGCAGGAATGGTTCCCGGGGCCGCGGTCCCCACCAGCAATCGTTAACCCGCTACAGGATGGGCAATTATTCTCACCCGGCATTCCTCGGCCTGATCAAGGGGCAAAAGCCCGGTCATCCTCCGGGGACAGGGCCGCCTTTCCGAGAACCCCCAGGCTGACATCTGGCCAAAGGGTGGCCACCCGGGCCCCTTCCCCATATTCTGGAGGGGAAATCAGCAGACCATCACCCTCAACCCCGAGGTTTCCGATGTACATTGCCATGAACCGCTTCCCCATTGCCACCGGCTTCGAGGACGCCTTTGTCGAGGTCTGGCGCACTCGCGACTCGAAGCTGGACACCGTCCCCGGCTTTCAGTCTTTCCAGATGCTCAAGGGCCCCGAAATCGAAGGCGGCCGGGTGTTCATTTCCCATTCCACCTGGGAATCTTACGATGCCTTCCACGCCTGGACCGAGTCCGACGCCTTCAAGGCCGCCCACGGCAAGTCGCGCGCGCCCGAGGGCACGTATCTGGGCCCGCCCAAGTTCGAGGGTTTCGAGGTGGTGCTTTAGGGGGAGTCGGAAAAGAAAGATTGGTCGGGGTGAGAGGATTCGAACCTCCGACACCCTGCTCCCAAAGCAGGTGCGCTACCGGACTGCGCCACACCCCGACCTCGATGTCCTGGAAGAACTCGGCCCCAAGATAAGTAACACTCTGGACGAGTGACAATAAATAATGGAACAATGGTGCCGAGGGTTGGCCTACAGCGCCAACAGCACCGACTCCGAACAAAACCCCGGGCCCAGCGCCGAGATCAACCCGTGTCCACCGTTGCCGGTACCCCGCTGGTCCAGATATCGCTCAATCACGAACAACACCGTGGCCGACGACATGTTGCCGAAGTCACGCAGCACCCCGCGCGGCAGGTCCAGCTGTTCCGGAACCAGCGCCAGCGCCTGCTCGTAGGCTTCCAGGACCTTGGTCCCGCCCGGATGCAGCATGAAGGCCCCGATGTCGGCAATCTTCAGGTCATGGCCCGCCAGAAAGGCCCCGATGTCCTCGGCGGCAGATTCCTCCACGATCTGAGGAATACGCTGGGCAAAGACCACCTGCAAACCTTCCTGCAAAACGGTCCAGCCCATGACGTCCAGCGAGTCGGGGTAGAAGCGGCTGCGCGTGTCCAGCATTTCCAGTCCGTCGCCGGGGGCCGCATCACCGCTGACCACCACCGCAGCCGCCCCGTCGCCGAACAGAGCCGTGGCCACCAGGTTCGACTTGGACGTGTCCTCGGCCAGGAAAGTCAGGCCGCACAGCTCGGTCGCGATCACGAGAATTCGAGCCTCGGGATGGGCCAATGCATAGTGGTGAGCATGGGACAAACCCGCCACTCCGCCCGCGCAGCCGAGGCCCCAGATCGGCGTGCGCCGCACGTCCGTCCGCAGGCCCATGACGTTGATCAGCCGGGCATCGATCGACGGTGTGGCCAGCCCCGTGGTGTTCACGTAGATGATGTAGTCGACGTCTCGAGGTTCGAGGCCGGCCTTCTCCAGCGCCCGGTTCGCCGCCTGGGCAGACAGCCGCGTCGCCTCACGGACGTACATGGCGCTCTTCTCCGCCAGATCGTGCTCGGTGAAGAACCATTCCTGGGGCGCCGCAAAGTAACGGGTTTTTATGCCCGCGTTCTCGAACAGCGGCAACAGACGCTCGATATCCGGGATACGCCCGGTGAACTTCTCACGCGCAAAATCTGCGGCCAGAGACTGGTCGACCCGAGTCCGGGGCACGGCAGTGGCGACGGACTGGATCCTGGGCATGGGCGCTCCTTGAAACCGTTAATGATTACCCCCTGCTGGCGGCTTTTTCCGACTGGTAGGCCCTTTTCACGGCCAGCATCAGTCGCTTCATGGCCACGCCCCGATGGCTGATCAGATTCTTTTCCTCGGCCGGCATCTCCGCCAGGGTCCGGCTGTCGTTGCCGGGGCGGAACACAGGGTCATACCCGAATCCACTGCTGCCCAGGGGCTGGCGCGTGATTTGGCCCAGCAACTTACCCTCGGCTCCGATTTCCAGCCACACCGGGCCGCACTGTTCGCGCCCCGGCGCATCGGCAGGCAGCCCCGCCGGCACGTAGCGAGGCGTCACATCCAGCTCTCCGTCGGGACCCGGAATTTGCCAGATACCAGGATCGGGCAACCGGACACCTTCGGTCTCGGCCCCTGGCCCCAGCTTCTCACCCGGGTACAGCGCATCCGAGCACCCGGCAAACAAACCCGCCGCCACTGTGGCCAACCGGGCCTTGTCGTGGCCCCAGCCGGCCAGGTCCGCCTCCATGGTGCGGCGGTACGTGTGCCACACCCGGCGACGATCACTCAGCTCGTTCCAGTAGGCCCAGCCGGCACTGCCCGTAGCCTCGGGAAGATGGCGCGCCCAGGGATTCTTGCGCCAGAATTTCCAGCCCGGGGACAGGACCGAATACTCCCCCTCATCAGGCCGCGGATCGATCCACACGCAGGCCGAAGCGAAGCGCGCTTGCCGCGCTCCATCAGGCACATCGGCCATCAGGTCCAGAACCAGCTGGGCGTTGCTCTGGTAGGTGGCATCGGGTCCTGAAAACCGCGCGGCGAAAATATCGGGCAGCCCGTTCAGCTCCCGCACCCCCAGCGAGGTGTCATCGGCCACGGCAATCTCTCCGGTGTAGGCCGCGGTGACCATGGCCTTGCGCCGGGCGTTGCCGGCGATGGTCGTCCCATCTTCGATCACCTCGGGCAAACCGGGAAAATCGGCACTCGACAGGACCTCGAAATCCAGCCCGGCAAACAGCTGGGCCAGTTCCCTCACCTTGTCGACATTGCGACTGGCCAGAACCACTTTACGCATTGTTACCCCTCCAGGACCTTGCGTTGTAACTGATTGATCTTGGCGATCGCGGCGGTGCCCAGATCCAGCATCTCGTCGAGCTGCTTGCGGTCGAAAGGCCGCTGCTCGGCCGTGCCCTGGATCTCGATCAGTCCACCACCCTCGGCCATGACCAGATTCATGTCGGTTTCGGCACCCGAATCTTCCTTGTAGTCCAGATCCATGATCACCGTGCTTTGCAACACACCCAGGCTGATGGCCCCCACCAGGGACCGCATGGGATGACGCTTGAGACGCAGCCGAGACAGGGCGTCGTACAGCGCCACCGCGGCCCCGTTGATCGAGGCGCAGCGGGTGCCGCCGTCGGCGCGGATCACGTCGCAGTCCAGGGTGATGGTCAGGTCGCCCAGGGCGTACATGTCGGTCACCGCGCGCAGAGAGCGGCCCACCAGTCGCTGGATTTCCATGGTGCGCCCCCCCTGGCCGTTGCCGGCGGCTTCGCGGCGCATGCGCTCGTCGGTGCTGCGGGGCAACATACCGTACTCGGCGGTGATCCAGCCCATGCCCGACCCCTTCAGCCAGCGGGGGGTGCCATTGGCAATCGACGCGGTGCAAACCACGTGGGTATTGCCCATCTCGATCAGGCACGAGCCCTCGGCGTGAGGCAGGAAATCCTTGGTGATCCGGGTGGGACGCAGCTGATGCAATCCTCGGTCTTCGGCGCGTTCGATCACGATAAACCTTTCGGTGCGAGTTCAGGACACCGGCTTGCCGGCGGCCTCCATTTCATCCAGTCCGACGATCACCGGTTCGGCAATGGGCTTGCCCAGAAAGCGGGCGCCGATCTCGGTGAATTTCCAGGGCAGATCGCTCAGGTGGAAGGCCAGCTGGCCCTCACGCCCGGGCGCAGCCCGTAGCAGGCCCATGCTGTCCAGGCGATCGCGGGCCGCATCGGCCAGGGTTTCGGCCGAGTCCACCAGGGCCACCTCCGGTCCCATGAACGCCCCGATGTC
>JAZBOO010000260.1:0-22280 GCA_036351155.1 Candidatus Krumholzibacteriia bacterium
AGAATACGGCGGGGGGTTCCCCGGCGGGAAGTCCCTGAGTCTCCAATGATAGGCCATGGGCCGGCAATGGGCACTTTTTTTTGCCGAAGGGAATGCTCAAGCCTCGATATTTCAAACGCCGACGGTCAAGCCCTTGTCCGCCAGCATGGGTTCGATGCCGTCCTTGTCCACGGCCCGCTTGAAGGCCTCATCCGCGGTGATCTGGCCTTGAGCTACCAGGGTCAGCAGGGCATCGTTCAGCTGCATCATGCCCTCCTTTTTGCCGGTCTGCATGGCCGAGGGAATCTGAAAGGTTTTCCCCTCACGAATCAGGTTGCCAATGGCCCGGGTGTAGAGCAGCACCTCCAGGGCAGCCACACGCCCCCCGCCCTTCTTCTTGCACAGGGTCTGGGAAATGACGCCTCGCAACGATTCGGACAGCATCACCCGCACCTGTCCCTGACGATCGGCCGGAAACTGGTCGATGATGCGGTCGATGGTGGAAACGGCCGTGGTCGTGTGCAGCGTCCCGAAAACCAGATGGCCGGTCTCCGCCGTCTCGATGGCAATGCTGATGGTCTCCAGGTCCCGCATCTCCCCCACCAGGACAATGTCGGGATCTTCCCGCAGCGCCGCGCGCAACGCCGGCTTGAACCCCTTTGTATGGACATTCACTTCACGCTGATTGACCAGGCATTTCTGATTCTGGTGCACGAACTCGATGGGGTCCTCGATGGTGATGATATGGTCGCGGCGGGTCTTGTTGATGTGGTCCACCAGGGCCGCCAGGGTCGTGGACTTGCCCGAGCCCGTGGGCCCCGTCACCAGCACCAGCCCCTTGGTCAACTGACAGAGTTTCAGCAACTGCCTGGGCAGGCCCAGCTGGTCCGCGGTGAGGATATCCACCGGGATTTGCCTGAACACGGCCCCGCATCCATTGCGATCCTGAAAGTAATTACAGCGAAAACGAGCCTGGCCCGGAATTTCGTAGGCGAAATCGGTGTCCATGGTCTCGGCAAACTCCGCCCGGTTCCGGTCGGGGATGATTTCCATCAGCAAGCTGTGCAAAGTCTCCTGGGCCAGAGGAGCCTCCTCCAGGGGAACCATCTCTCCGTCCTTGCGCAAGATCGGCGGCATCCCCGAGCTGAGATGCAAGTCACTCGCCCCTTCGCTGATCATCCGGTGGAAGTAATCCACCAGCCGACCAGAAGAGGCGGCCGGGGCGGCTTCGACCGGTTTCTGGGCCGTCACCGGAGCAGGTGTGATCTGCAAGGTGAGAACTCCACCGGATTGAACTTTCTTGACCAGAACACCCCCAGCAGACACCTGAAAGGGAATGCTCTCGGTGATAGCGGTCGCCGCGGTGGCGGCCGGCTGTCCCAGGGGCCCGGTCAGAAACCCCATCAGATCAGCTTCTGTCATCGGTGTGGACGCCAGTGTTTGCACTTTCCCTTGCACCCGCATGACCGGCTGCTTGCCCACCATGAGCAGCAACCCATCGCTGGCGTTGGCCAGCATGTTTTCTATCAACCCGGTGATCTGATCCATCATATCCCTCGTGGTTATCTAGGTCAAAGGGACCAGGTGGTTCAACAAATCCTTGTTGATGATCCACGGGCCATCCTCGGTTTCAAACATGAAAAATGTGCAACCCTGGTTCATCAGATCGGCCAGGCGCCTCCGGTGCGGTTCCATGTCGCCGGTGTAGGCGCGCCCTTCCAGTGTGAAGCCCGCAAAGGCCATCCGTGCTCGTTGCCAGCACTGATCGTTGAGCTCCGGCATCTGCGGCCAGTCCTCACAATCAGGATCGCTGGGTTTCAAGCCCACGATCCGCGATTTCTGGATCAAAACCAGGGGAGAATCCTCACCCTGCGCCAGGGGCACAAAAGCCTTATCAGAGTTGTTGAGCAGGTCCAGCAGGGTTTCCTGTCCGTAGTGGTTTGCCGCATAATCGGCCAGATAGAACCGGCCCCGGATCTCCTGCCAGTCGGCCATCAGGGCCAGGACTTCGGTCGACAGACTCTTGGCGATCTGCAAATTACTGGTCATGGATATTGCTCCGGAAAGGGCCGTCCCGCGGGGGAATCACGGGGGCAAATAGGTTCGATCGATTCGCTAGGGATTTCATCGGCAGGGAATCGAGAGGATTGAGGACTGATCAGCACCGGACTCCGGTCCGGTCTGCACGGCACACCAGGCAAACAGCCCGCCCCCGAAGGGACGGGCTGTTCCATGTGGCAGAAATCAGAATGTCACTTCAGCAAGGTCATCTTCCGGGTGGCCCGGAAACCCTCGGCCTCGATCAGGTAGAAATAGACGCCCGAGTGGACCCGCGCACCGAACTCATCGGTGCCGTTCCAGACCACTGTTTGCCGGCCCGCCGCCACCGTCTCGTTCACCAGTGTGCGCACCAGGCGTCCCCGCGTGTCGTAGATCCGCAGCAGAACCTGACTGGTGCGCGGCAGATCGTAAGCGATGGTGGTGGCAGGATTGAAGGGGTTCGGAGCGTTGGGCTGCAGGGCGAAGGTCAACGGCGTGTCGCCCTTTTCCGGCGCCTCGTTCAGCGGGGCCAGCCCGCCATCAACGGTCAGCGTGTACCCGCTGGTGGCGCCGTTGTAGCCGTCCACCCGCACGTAATAGCGTCCCACCGAGGCAGTGTAGCTGCCCGCTTCGGGGTTGCTGACGGTGTAGCCGCGATCGACCTGGGTGCCGGCACTGTTGTACAGGTACCAGTCCAGATCGGCACTGCCGGCAATGGCCACGCTGATGTTGATGTTGCCCGCGGTGTCCACATCGAACCAGAAGTAGTCGTCATCGCTGCTGGAGCTGATGGTGCCGGACACCGCCACCCCGTCACCCACCGGGCCGTTGGCCTGGGCAATGTTGGCATTGGGCTCGATCTCGGCCGTGATGGCCGACCCTCCCCCGCCGCCGCCGCTGCCGGCAGTGACCTCGATATCATCGAAAGTGAAACCGTCGCTGGTCATTCCGTAGTTGTCGTACTGCTGGAACTTCACGATGAAGGTGGAGCTCATGGTCAAGCCATTGGCCCCGGCCAGGGCGTCCACATCCAGGGTGAAGCTGGTCCAGGTCTGGTTGCTGTAACTCTGCCCGTTCAGGTCCTGTACCTTCACGAATGACGCTCCGTCATCGGACGAGAAGTACACCCCGTCGCCGGTGTGGGTTTCGTCGCCGAATTCCTTCCACCAGAAGTTGAGGTTCACATCCGTTTCCCCGCTGAGATCCAGGTGCAACCAGGCCTCGTTGTAGCTGTAGGTCCCGTTGCTGGAGCAATCCATGGCCAGCTGGTACCCGCCGCCGTGAGGCGTGTAGGTGGAAATGACACGGATCCGGCCGTTGTTGGTCGAGGCCGTGGTCCAGTATCCGTCCAGGTCGCCGCTTTCGAAGCCGGTCGAGTAGGGCAGTGTGGCGTAATCTCCGCCACCGACCGGAGGTTCGGTCACGGTGATGTAGCTGGTCTTGGTCTCGGTGTCCGTCCCGTACGCGTTGCTGGCCGTCAGACTCACCGTGTAGTTGCCCGCCGTGGTGTAGGTGTGGCTGGGGTTCTGAGCCGTCGAGGTGGCCCCATCGCCGAAGTTCCAGCTCCAGCCGGTGGGCACTTCGGTGGAGGCATCGGTGAAGCTCACCGCCAGGGGGTAATCGCCACTGGTGGGCGTGCCGCTGAAGGCCGCCACCGGTGGGAAACCGGCCGGACCCGCGGTCACGCTGATGTCGTCGAAGGCCATGCCGTCGGTCGTCATCTGGTAGTTGTCGTACTGCTGGAACTTGATGACGAAGGTGGAATTGAGGGTCAGGCCATTCGCCGCGGCCACGGCGTCGATGTCCACATCCCACTCACGCCAGACGTTGTTGGTGTAGCTGGCCCCGTTGAGGTCCAGGACCTTCACGAAGCTGGCGCCGTCGTTGTTCGAGAGATACACGCCGTCGGTGGCGTGGGTCTCGTCGCTGAAATCCTTCCACCAGAAGTTCAGGTCCACCTGGCTTTGACCGGCGAGGTCCAGGTACAGCCAGGCCTGGTTGGTGCTGTAGGTCCCGTTGCTGGAGCAGTCCATGGTCAGATGGTAACTGCCGCCATGGGGCGTGTTGACCGTGGTGACCTGCAGGCGGCCGGTGTTGTTCGAAGTGCTGGTCCAGTACTGGTCCAGAGCTCCCGTTTCAAACCCTGTGGTGTAGGGCAAGGTGGCATGGGTGCCACCCACCGGAGGATCGGTCACCGTGATGTAGCTTGTCTTGGTCTCGGTGTCCGTCCCGTACGCATTGCTGGCCGTCAGAGCCACCGTGTAGGTGCCGGCGCTGTAGTAAGTGTGGCTGGGGTTGGCGCTGGTGGATGTGCCGCCATCGCCGAAGGTCCAGCTCCAGCTGGTGGGGCTGTTGCTCGAGGCGTCGCTGAAGCTGACGGTCAACGGGGTGTCACCGCTGGTGGGCGTGCCACTGAAGGCCGCCACCGGAGGCGTGCCGCCACTGCCGCCGCCCCCCACGGCCGCCGCCGCATCGACCATGCCGTAGCCGGTGTAACGGTCCCAGCCGGAACCGGATTCCACGCTGGTGACATCGGCGGCCGTGGTGGTCAGACGGTCGCGGATCTGGGCCGGCGTGTAGGTCGGGTAGGCTGACTTGATAAGGGCACAGACTCCCGCCGCGTAGGGCGTGGCGCAGCTGGTCCCGTTGAACCACATGGAATAGTCGCTGCCGTCATAGCCCGCCGAACCCAGAAGGTCCGTGGTGGGCAGGATGGTCGGAGCAATGACATCCACCGCAGCATTGCTGTCCTGGCTGTTGAGGCCGTAGTTCGAACCCCACCAGCGCTCACCATCGCAGGTGTAGCCATTGGGATCGGTGTTGACTCCGGTGTTCACCTCGGAGCTGCTGCTGGACGAGCGCTTGCGGTCGCCGCAGGGCGATGCCGCCCCCACCGCGATCACGTACTGGTTGATGGCGGGATAGCTGATGGTCGAGGCGTTTTCGTTGCCGGTCGCGGCCAGCAAGGTCACGCCCGCATTGTAGGCATACTGCAGGGCCGCATCGGTGGCCGCATCGCTGCTGATGGCCGCGCCCAGGCTCATGCTGGCAATATCGGCCCCGTTGTCGGCCGCGAAGTACAAGGCGTTCTGGATGGCCGTGAAGTACATGGACCCGGCACTGTTGGCCACCTTCAGGGGCATGATCTTGCAGTTGGGGGCCACACCCGTGGCGCCCAGGCCATTGTTGGCCTTGGCCGCAGCCACACCGGCACAGGCGGTGCCGTGGCCGGGCGAGGAGGAATTGTCGTCGGCGTTGCTGTCGTTGTCGCCGTAATCGTATCCCGCCACCTGGGTCAGGTCCGGGTGCCCAACCTCGACGCCGCTGTCGATGATGGCAATCACCACGCTGCTGCTGCCATATCCCTGAGCCTGGTCCCAGGCCGCCTGGGCATTGGCATCGAAACCAACGGTTCCCACCGTGGGTCCCACATGATCGTGCACAGACCAGTCGTAGCTGATCATCTGGGAGGTGTTGTTGTGCCCCCAGTGGTCATCGTAAAGCGGGTCGCTGGGAACGGCGGCGGGGAACGCACGCCAGTCCACCGTGGCCGCCTGCACATTGCGGTCCCGGCTCATGCGCTCGCTCATGGCCCGCACGTCGGCCGAGCCATCGGTTTCCAGCAGGTACCAGCGCTCCAGGCCCAGCTCGTTGGCCTTGTTCTGGTTCCGCACCTCGATGTATGGGCGACTGATGGTCTTCACGCCCGCAGCCGCGCACAGGGCGTCCAGGGACGCCAGCCCGGTCTGAGCGCGGGGCGCCACGGCGCCTTTGGCACGGCTGAAGTGGAGATCCGAATCCTCGAAAGCCTGCGAGGTCAGCTGCACAAGGATGCGCTCCGGATGGTATGGCAAAACCGTGTCCACCTGGTCGGTGAATCCCTCCTGAACCGGAGCGAATGGACGCGGCGCAAAGGCATCGGCCGACCAGGCCGTGCCGAAGGGAACGAGGAGAAGGATGAGAAGAAATGCAACAAGAATGGACCGGGGTGGGTTGTGTCGGGGGGCCATGAATCATACTCCCTTGATAGATTCCCAATCTGGCGAGAAAAGGAAAAGACGAGACCGTCTTCCCTCACGGGATCGTGAGAGCCTAGCGCAGATGAGCTGGAGATTCAATTCTCAACCCAGCCTGGACTGGGTCAGGTTATTGAAAAAGGGACGGCAATAAGCCGTCCCTTTTACAAGGCGATTCATCCTCAGTGAAAATCCCCGAAGATCATTATTCCGTGATGCGGGCAGGTACCTGGGTTATTCCGCCGGGGGAATACGGAGAACCTGGCCCGGATAAATCTTGTTGGGGTCGGTCAACATGGGCTTGTTGGCCTCGAAGATGACCGGATATTTCATGGCGTTGCCGTAGTGGGCCTTGGCGATCCCGCCCAGGGTGTCCCCTGACTTGACGGTGTAAAAAGTGGCCTCAGGTTCGGGGACCTCCACCGTGAGTTGATCGTCCACACCGGCCACCCCATAGGTGTTCCCCACGGTCAAAACAATCTTTTCCCTGTCGGCCTGGCTCTCGGTGACGCCGCTGACCGTCGCACGCCCCTCGGCAAAAGAGATGCCCAGATCCTTGATGTCCAGGCCATCGGCGATGACACGCTTCAGCGACAGGCCGGCCGCAAGGTGATGCCCGATTCCTTCACCCACGGAACCTCGGCCCAGCGGGCGCGCTGGTTCATGAAAGGTTTCCGATCGGGCAGCCTGGATGGTGGCGACACCTTTGGACCGGCCTACGAGGATCTTTAGCGTCCGGGTCAGGGGACAAACACGACCCGGCAAGAGGGACGCCCCGGCAATGACGCCGCCACCGCCAGATACACGCCGCCCGGCACCATCCGGCCGGCGGTGTCCCGACCATCCCAGGTCACCTGTCCATGGCCCTCATGAATGTCCAGAGTCAATCGTCCCACCCTCTGTCCACGGACATCATAGATACCCACCGGCACCGTCCCCCGGGTTGCGGGTGCGCTCAAGCGCAAGACCACGCGCCCATTGAAAGGGTTGGGTCCGGCTGCCAGTCGGGCTGAACCTGACGGTGCGGAAATCACCGGGCTCGCTTCGGCCACGCCCACCAGACTGGCAAGTGCCGCCACGCCGATGCGCGCACTGCCTTCAAAAAATTCCGGGGAAAGCTGATCGGAAGTATCATCGGTGGTATGGTAGTTGGGATTGAAATCAGGATCGCCCCAGTCCCAGGACTCCTCGTGATTGACCGCCGCGAAACCGTTCTGCCAGAACCGGTAGAAGTCGCCCCACCAGGCCGAGTTGTCCACATGGAGAATGTAAGGCATGGTGGTGTAGGTGTCGGCCGCCCAGCAGATGGCGTTGGCCAGCCACAGTGAATGTTCATTGGTCTCGATTTCCAGGTCGAACGGCACACCCGGCGTCCACCAGCCCATCATGTCAAAATTCAACGCTCCGAGGATGGGCAGCCCCGCCGCCGCCATGTCCGCCACCCAGTGGTTGCTGCCGACCATACCCTGCTCTTCCCCGGCAAAGAACACGAACTTGATGGTGTAGTCGGTGACCAGGGGGGCCAGCAGGCGTGCCGCCGTCAGCAGGGTCACCGTGCCCGTGCCGTTGTCGTCGGCTCCCGGAGTGAACGTCTGGGGAGTTTCGCTGATGGCATCGTAGTGGGCGCAGATCACGAAAACAGAATCGGGCGCGATGGTGCCCAGCTTGGTCGCAATCACATTGGGAACAGAGAGGGACCCCATGGGGAAATAGTGCTTTTCCGTTTCCAGACCGAACGAGGCCAGCCGGGCCTCCAGTGAATCGGCCACCACGTTGATGTTGGGCATCTGGGAAAAGCGCGTGCCCAGCCCCACCAGCCAATCCACCTCGGCGATCAACTGGTCGGCGTTGACCTGAGCCACCAGACTTTCCACCAGTGGGCTCCGGGAAGGGGTGAAAGTGCGTGCCGGAATCCTGCTGGCGGGCTCAACCAAAAGGGTGGCACCGGGCAGGGAAGCCAGGGCCCCCTCAGCCCCCGTGATCAGCCATCGGTCACCGCGTCGATCCAGCACCTCGAACCCATCGGGAGGAGCTTCGCCGAAATAGACCGCGCGGGGTGGGGCAGCTTGGCCTGACTGGGGAAATATCAGGGAAAGCAAAATGCTGGCCAGAAGGATCGGCGCGATGGGGCGATACATGCAGGTCCTCCTTGGAGTGTGCCACGAAGATTGTTGCTGGAACGAAAGTGCCATTTTTCTCAAAACCAAACCACAAAAAAATACACAAAAAATGCTCTAAATTGCCGGATTTTGGCAGGAATGGGGCCCAGCAACAATCTTCGTGGCACACCTTACCTGTTGCGGGGGTGTCTCTTCTCCCAAGGATAACACGAAAAATCGGGGACCTGAAATTTATTGCCCTCACCTGTTCCAGCGTTCCGGAAGAGACTATCTTCCCGGGACAAGGAGTTCCCCCATGAAGCTTTTTTCCATCACGGCCGTGCTGGTGATCAACCTGTTCATCGCCGTCCGCTACACGGTTTTGCGGCGTCGGGGAGTCATCCAGCCGGCCCTGGCCATGTGGATCTTCTTTTCCATCGCCGTGGGCGGCAGCCTGGTCACCTATCTATCCGGCGGCCAGTTCACCTGGCTGGACAATATCCTCAACTCCGCCGACCTCCTTCTTTGCGTATACGTGGCCGTGATCATCTTCCTGTGGGGAGACCGGAGCACCAGATTTTCCCGCTTCGACCAGGGCTGTTTGCTGGCCGTCCTGGCCATCCTGGCCTTCTGGGTGGTGTCGCGGCAGCACGTCACGTCTCACCTGTTGATCCAGCTGATCCTGGTGATCGCTTACTTCCCCGTGGTCAAGCGGTTGTGGAATTCCGACCGGAATACCGAATCATTCGCGGCCTGGATCGGCCTCTTGCTGGCTCCCGTCTTCTCGTTGCTCTCCAGCAAGGGCACCCTGGCGACGGTCTACGCGGCCAGGGCCATCATCTCGACCTTTCTGCTGTTGCTGTTGATGGCCAGGGCTGAAAGGAAGATGAGACGGGTACGCGGTCCGCAGAGCTGATCAGGGCCCGTGACCGCTCCGGCAAAACCTTGAGTCCCCTGGGGGCCGACCTACTCCTTTGCCATGGACCAGAGCTGACCAGGAATCAACCGCCCCCATCAAAGCCAGGTCTTGGCCAGCGTCCACACGCCCAGAACCGTGATGAGCGAACCCAGAATCAGGTGCAGACCCCGGGGCTTGAGCAGACGGGTCGTGAA
This sequence comes from Candidatus Krumholzibacteriia bacterium, assembly GCA_036351155.1. Classification (GTDB taxonomy): domain Bacteria; phylum Krumholzibacteriota; class Krumholzibacteriia; order LZORAL124-64-63; family LZORAL124-64-63; genus LZORAL124-64-63. The sequence goes on from JAZBOO010000260.1 coordinate 9,248, forward strand.
GGCTCCGAAGGGAGCCACCAGGACGCTCCCCAGAATGAGGGCCAGGAACAGCTCCCACTGGAACATCCGCGCCGAAAACATCTCGCTCAGGAAACTTGTGAAAGGCATGGCCAGCACATCGCCGCCCACCTCCTGCACCGTGCGCCCGATCAGATAGGTGAAGAACCCACAGATACAGATGGGCGCCTCGCTCAGGGTGGTGACCCCAACCGCCGCCTTGTGGTCTTGCCCCGACAGGACCTGCCCTCCGGTGACCACCGGCCCGAACCCGCCACCGGAAATGCCCTTGTTGAAGGCACTGATGACTCCGACCAGGATCATCTTTGTCCACGAGAAAGTGTAGGATCGGTTCCGCAACACGATGAGTCCCATCACCAGGACCAGGACACCGATGTAAGTCTTGACCACATTCTTGGGCAGATTGATGGCCACACTGGCGGCCAGAATCGTGGCCAGGATGCCGAAGCCCGAGACAATGACCACCAGCTTGAAATCCCGAGACCCCGGCCGGAAGGACACGTTCTTCAATTCGTGGTGCAAAAGGGAGGCAGTCAAGCCACCGAAGGCCTGGGAAAGAAGGACCGCAGGCACCACCAGCTGAGGAGTGAACCCGACGATCAGGAGCACGGGTGTCAGGATGGTCCCGTACCCCATGCCCAGCGAGGCATCGATGTATTCGCAGAAGAAAGCCAGTCCGAACAGAAGAAGAAAAAGGCCCACCGTGATCTCCATCACCGATCCCCTTTCCGATGCCGGGTTGTATTTTGGCAGGTATGATTGTAAGGGTTTTTCCACCCAGGTGCGCAAAAAAAGCCTCCCTTTCAAAAATAAAAGGGAGGCCGTTTGGTGGGGTGGTCCCAGCTCAGAAGGTGAGCACCGCACCCAGCTGGTAGTTCAACAGGTCGGTGGCACTTTCGCTGGCCTCGAAGACCGGATTGTCATTCACGATGGTGACATCGCCCTCGGTCAGGTACTCGGCCTTGGCACCCTTCTGGTAGGTGACCTTGATGTCCAGGAACACGCCGGGGGACTTCCTGTCTCGGTCGCCTTCGGACAGCCGGATCAGCAGCCCGCCACCGCCGCCGAAGAAGGTGGCGAAGTCGTCGTAGTTGGTCTTGCGGCCCACCTCGTCCCCGTCCCACCAGTCCTGGTCCTCGAGCTTGGATTCGGTCCACAGGTAGTTGATGCCCGCCCTCACCTCGGCATAGGGCTGCACCGCGCCGGTCAGTGGGCGGTACTGCGCGAACAGGAAACCGCCGGCCACGTTGTTGGTGGTGGTCAGATCGAAATCCTCCACCAGGGGCAGGCGGTATTCTCGGCTTTCGCTGCCGTAGATCATCGCGTTCAGGCCCACGCCGATGGTGAAGGACGGCTGGGGCCTCACCCCGTAGTGGAGTTCCAGACCGATCCCCATGTTGTCCACGGCATCGCCGAAATCGCCGGTGGGCGAACCCAGAATGATACGGGCTCCCCCTTCCTGTTCCACGGCCATCGCCTGGGCGGCCAAGATGAGCATCATCAGCAGGGAAATGGTTTTCAGGGTTTTCATGGCGTGATCCTTCTTCTTCTTATCTGGTGGTGCCGGGACCTGATCTCAGGATTGCCCCGACAGTGATGTCTACGTACGCTCTGTTGCCAATTCCGGGCCAATCTGCTTGAACACCTGGCTCCAAATTATTTATATATTTTGCAGCAACTTGGCTCAATCCAGAGGCCATCCCCTGGGTGTGCCCAATCACCACACCCGTGCCGTGGCACCACAGGAACCACGGACTTCCGTCACCAACCTTCCCCTTGCCTCTCCCCTGTTCTGGACCTATATGTTCCGGATACCCCCAAACGACAGGAAAGCTTGCATGAACACCCCGCTCAACGCCCGTGAGCCCCGCGCCTCCACCGACCAGAAGGCCCTGGACATCAATCTGGATCCCCTGCTTTACGGGGCCCTGGCCGAGATCGGCGCCGGCCAGGAGGTGGCTCGCCACTTCTTCCACGTGGGCGGCGCCTCGGGCACCATCGCCAAGGCCACCTCGGCCTACGATATGAGCTTCAGCGACGCCATCTACGGCTCCGATCCCTCTGGGCGCTACGTCACCCGCGACCGCGTGCTGCGCATGCTGGACCGGGAATTCCGTCTGGTGCTGGAGCGGGTCTCCGACACCCGGCCCGAAGGCTCGCGGTTCTTCGCCTTCGCCGACACCGTGGCCGCCCGCCGGTACGGAGTCGAAAGCGATGACCATGGCTGGCTGGGGATCGACTTCCAGCACGCGGTCGGCGCCGCGCCCAGCCGGGTGATCATCCATGTCTGCCTGTTCGACTCCAAGAACCAGCAGCAGCAGGAAGCCCTGGGTGTCCTCGGGGTGAATCTCATCGACTCGGCATTCCGGTATCATGACGATGTGGACCAGCTGGTGGATTCACTGACCGAGAACCTGACCTGGGGCCGGGTGGAGATCGACTATCTGGAGCTGGAAGGCCCGGCTTTCGAAGGTGTGGACCGCAAGGCTGCCGGGCTGCGCCTGGTCACTTCCAGCCTGGGCCCGCTGGTGGTTTTTGGACCCGACGGCAACCTCCAGTTGCCGGCCGATGTGATGTACCGCAAGGTGCCGCTGATCCTGCGCGGCAGCTTCCGCCCTTTCACCAACGTCCACTCCGACATGGCAGACCACGGCGTGGCCTGTCTGGCTTCCGAGCTGGGAGTTGATCAGGGAGAAATCGCATTCTTTTGCGAGATGAACGTGGCCCGTTTTCTCTACGAGGATATCGATGAGGTGAGTGATCTCCAGGCCCGGGTCGAGATGATCAACCAGCTGGGCCATCACGCCATGGTCACCAGCCATCTGCGTTTCTTCCGCCTGGCCGAGTACTTCCACCGCCGCGCATTGCGCCGCATCGGCTTTGCCCTGAGCGTGGCCGACCTGGACACCATCTTCGACGACTCTTACTACGAAGGCCTGGACGGCGGGATGTTGCAGGCCATCGCCCGGCTGTTCGCCAGCGACTCCAAGCTGCTGGCCTATCCCAACCTGACCGCCCAGGGTGAAATCCGGACGGTGGAGAACATGCAGCTGCCGGAGAAGTTCGCCCATCTCTATCGCCATCTGGTGACCAACCGCTGCATCCTGGGTCTGGAAGCCGAGATCGACACCCTGGTCCCCTTCGACCCCGATGCCCTGGGCCGGTTGATCCTGGCCGGGGATGAACGGTGGCGAGACTCCGTCCCCCCCTCGGTCCAGGAGCGCATCGGCGAGTTGAAGATGTGACCGCCGCGCGGATCAGTACGGCTTGGTCCGGATCTGCTCGCTGGTGTTGTAGCACCGCGCGGTGAAGGGCTGAAGCTGGACCAGCCATTCCTTTTCCAGTTTCCTGAGAGCAGCCTCACGCTCCAGGCCCGTCAACCCGGAATCCACCGTGTCGAACACCTCGAAGTCGAAACCTTCGGGCCCGTACGCGTTCCAGTCCTCCTGGAGCTGCCGGCAACGGTGACTGCCGAAGCGCAGCTCGGCCCGGTGCCTGTTCAAGGGGCCGTGCAGGTTCAGGCTGCTGCCCAGCAACAGGCGCCCTGTCTCCCGGTTCCGGATCCCGTAAATTCCTGCCTGCTTGCGCGCCTGCTTGTAGAGCTGGACCTTGGCCTTGCGTTCTTCGGTGGTCATGGGACGTTCCCTTCGTGGACGGTCACCAGGCTGGGGCAAGGTGGAAACCTCGGGCTTCCGGATGCGCTGGTAGCTGAGAATCCCGGAACTCGACTGCCGGCGACTCATGACCAGGGAATCCACCAGTTCCCGCCGCACTGTGCAGTAGTCATCGAAGCGTGCGGCAATGATCTGGTTGACCTCCTCTTCGCTGTACATCCGGTCGGGCGCAAAATCCGCGGCAAAAGCATCCAGCACCACCAGCCGCTTTTTCCGCTGAGCGGGGAGCTGGTTCAGTCGGCCATCGTGAAAAAAGGTGTCGAGGATCTTCTGCCGGTAGGCCTCCAGACGCTGGCCTTCGGCCACCTGCCCGTCTCCGGCCTCGGTCACCAGATCAAGCAGTCGTTGGTCCAGAATCCCTGCGTCCAGCTGGTAGACCGTGTAGTACTGCTCCCGGGTTCCGGCCACCAGGCCCACCTGCTCCAGTTTTTTGAGATGGTGGCTGATGGTGGGAGCGGCCAGATTCAGCCCGGCGGCCAGTTGCTCCACATAGCAGGGAGCCTCCAGCAATGCCCGGACAATGCGCAGGCGGTTGGGATCGGCGAGGGCTTTCAGCAACAGAGAGCTGGTTTCGGCGGTCATGGCGTTTTCCTTTTCGATGAATGTCGAAAAGGAATTTTAGGTATCCGGCTTCACGCTGTCAAATCATTTTTATATCCATCGAAGAGGATCTGATCAACTCAACTCCAGCCGGGCAATCACATAGGCGTGGTCACTGGGCTTGGACGGCTCCCGGCCAGGACTGACCCCGGTCAGTGCGTTGGCGTGCAGGATTTGATACTCCGCCTTCCGCCCCTCCAGTTGCCGATTGGCGACCACTCCGTGCATCAGGGCCTGAGAAATGCCCCGGTGGTTGTAGTCGTAGCGATCTTCCTCGGGAACCTGCTCCACCAGGTTGGTGCTGTGGTCCCCCGTCAGGGCCCGCAGCGTGTCACTGAACTCGAAATCGTTGAAATCCCCGGTCACGTAATAGTCAATGCCCTGCTCCCTGAGCCGCGCCAGGTGCCGACCAATGAGCTCCGCCTGCTCCACCCTCAGCGAAAGACGGGGATCCAGCCCGGGGTTTTCCGGCGCGAACAGACCATGCTGATGACGCTTGGAAGCCAGATGCACGTTGATCACCTCGAGTTCCCCCGCTCCTTCCTTCAACCGGAAGCGGGCCGCCAGCGGTTTGCGGGAATCGACATAGGCGGGCGCATCCTGGCCCAGGCGTTTCAGCGACCCTTCCACGAGCACGAGCCGTTCGGGGTCGTACAGGAAGGCGTTGCGGATATTTCCGCCGGGCTGGCCCCCGTCCTGGTCCAGCTCCGGGGGAATGTCCAGCCAGCGATACTCCGGACCCCCGGCACGCTTGATGGCCGCGATCAGAAAAGCGTAGGTTTTCTCGGCGCCCACCATCTCGGTGAGCTCGGCCCCGTCGTTGTCCTGGATTTCCTGCAAGGCCACCAGGGCGGGCCCCCGGGCATCGCGGGCAATGGCCCGACCCAGGCTCATGAACCGTCCGGCTCGCAAATCGTCATCCACGTCGCGGCGGGGATCTTTCACCCGGCTCGGGTCCTCGCGGTGGGGATCAAGATTGAACCCGTTGAGAGTCAGGATGGTCACGGCCGAACCGTGGCTGCGCAGCGTGGTGGGCACCACCTTGACGGCCGCCGGGCGCAGGCGCAAGGGACCCTTGGCTGCGATCTGGTAGGAGGCCACCCGGAAGTTCAGGGGGCCCGTCACGGGCTCCAGCAAGGTGGAACCCACGTTCACGGTCGGAGCCTTGGCGTAGTCGATGATCCGGAGACTGGGCAACCAGCGCAAGGGATGCTCGGGACTGATCAGGACGCCGCCCTGTCGGGTGCGCGTCAGATCCGAATCAGGCGGCAGCAGAACGTAGTCACCGAAAGGATTGCTCGGCGCCGTGAAAGTGGAACCGGCGGGTATGCCCACCAGCATCCCCTCCAGGCTGTTCAGCAACACCGCAAGTTTCTCCGGCGACACCAGCACCTTCTCGGCGGTCAACCAGAACGGCGCGATGGGCGGACCATGCTTCTCCAGTACCTTGGTCTTTTCGGCCACCAGCTGGGTGGTGGGGCGGCCCAGTTCTTCCTGCAGGTAGTCAAACACCTTCCCCGTGACCTGGACCAGGCTTCCCAGGGCAGGCTGACGCCGGGGCGAAAAAACAAAAATCCCCTGGGATTGGCCATTCTCCAGATCCCCCTCGGGGTCCTGGATGAAAAAACCCTTCCGGGTATCGCCGATCACCACCCCGGTGGTGGTGACCTGCTGTCCGGCCAGAGGCGAATGGAGGCCGGGGCCCTGGATGTTCTGGATGGGAATCATCAGTACCAGAAGGTGGCGATGAGATCGACCCCCCCGTTGCTCAGACCGTAATCGGTGTCCTGGCTGTCGCTCTGGCGCACAATCTCGCCATCGGAAAAGTAATCGGCGTTACTGTCCCACCACCCGTAGGTCAACGTCCACTGGTAGCGGGCGCCGACGGTGAACTGGCGAGAAACGCGCCACTCGACTCCGGCGTCCCAGGCCGCTCCGGCCCAGATCCAGCTCCGGTCCTGGATGTTCTCACTGAAGATCGGATCCGGAAAATCATCGTCCTCCGGGTCCTCCGGAACGTATTCCCGCGTGAGGCGATTCTCGCTGGAACTCCGCTCGAAACCCACGACCGGCCCGACGCCCAGCACGAAGGACACCCCATGCCGCGGTTCGCTGACAAAGAGCTTCTGTACGCGCAGTGAGACCCGCACGAGGTCCCTGTCACTTTCCTGACTGCTGAAATACCAGTAGCCAGGACCCTCGTCGCCATTGTTATCCACGTCGCCGTCGTGATCGAAGTAGACAGAAGTCCCGACCCTCCAGCCGCGCGACGGCGACGTGCGCCGCGTCCAGGAGAAGTCGTAACCGTCCACCACCCGCAGGCCGAAATCGTCCAGTCCCAGGTTCGAGGGCAATCCGAACTCGAGCCCCGACAGCGGATAGTCTGCCGGCTCCTCCACGGCCAGGGCAGGCCCCGCCAGCAACAAGGAAAACAGAACGGTCATGAGCATCGATCGCACGGAATGTCCTTTCCTGAAGTGTCACCGATTATAATCGATTCGAGCCTACATGTTGCGCCGGTACTGACCGCCCACCCGGTACAGGGCCGACTCGGCGGTCCCCTCGTTCCGCTGATGGAACGCGATCAAGGTGGTGATGGCAAACTCTTTTTCCTCGGTGGTCGAGCGGATCACCTCGCCGGCTATCACCGTGGGCGAACCCGCCGGATCGAGATAGGTGTTCACCCCGATGAAGGAGGCCGGCACCTCCTCCCGCCTCGACTCCTGTCAGCGGATAAGCGCCATCCTCCGGATCTCCAGCGAACCCGCAGTGACCAGACGCGTCAGGTAGACACCGCTGGGCAGTGCGCGACCCGCGGTGTCGCGGCCGTCCCAGGTGACCGTGTGTGTTCCTGCCGTCAGACTCTCATCCACCAGAACCCTCACCCGTTCGCCTTTCAGATTCACGATCTCCAGGACCGCGTGTCCGTCGTGGTTCAGGCTGAAGCTCACCGATGTGGAGGGGTTGAAGGGGTTGGGGTAATTGCTGAGCAAGGCGGTGCGCAAGAGACCCGGTTCATCTTCCACTCCGACGATTGCCTCGCATCCCTGCCCGTAGTACCCCATGAGCTCATAGCAATCGTTGTTGCTGGGTAGAGCGGGCGAGTTCGAGAAGAGCGTCAGGTCGCCTGCGGCGGCATCACAGAACCCCGGATGGGAAGTCTGGATGCAGCAACTCGTGCTGTCGAAGTTGCCCGTGGTGCTGATGCCGTGTTCGATCTCCCAGATCAAGGAAGCGTAGCAATAAGAGTTTTCACGGGATGGTCCCTGAACCCACGGGTCGGAATAGTCGGTGATGAACCATTCCATGACCGAACTGTTCTGGCCGAAAGCAACGATGGATTTTTTGAGACGGAGGCTCGGCGAAGTCGGCAAGATAGGAATGCCTGTACGGCCCACGGCGACCTGACCGCCAACCAGCTCCCCTGTGATGCTGTTGTAGACGAGCGTGGAGTGGAGCAGCGTTTCGCCATAGTCGAGAAAGAGCGCGGCGCCGTTGCGGACAGCAGAGTTGTGCGTGAAGACGCAGTACTCGGCCTCGCCGGAGGTGAGATAGGCACCGGCTCCGATATAGGCTGCGTTACCGGAGAAAGTGCACTCGGTGATACTGCCTTCAGCGTAAACCCCGCCCCCGAACTGGCTCGCGGTGTTGTCCCGGAACGTGCATCCGTAAAGCGGCGCTTCGAGCATTTCGACGTGAAGTCCGCCTCCGTTCACCGCTGTGTTGTTCTCGAAAACGCAGTCCGAGACAACGCCAATTCCCATGACGGCTCCGCCGCCGAAAGCGTCCTCATCCTGGTCGGCAATATTGCCCGTGAAGGTGCAGCCGTCGAGCTGGCCGTATTCAGAACCCCCGCTGAGTCCTCCCCCGCACTTCGCCCTGTTGTTCAGGAAACGGCAGTTCAATGCGGTGAACCGAGTCCCCGCAGCGAGGCCGCCGCCCCAGCTCTGCTGGGAAACATTGCCATGGAATTCACAGTCCTGGAGAACAAGGTCCTGCCCATCAAAGCCGCTGACGTGTAATCCTGCACCTCCATGTATGGATTCGTTGTCCCAGAACAGACAGGAGGTAACGTGCAGCACATGGTCCAGCGCCTGGACCTTCACGCCCTGTCCGGAATGATTGCCCACGTCGACTTCCATCAGGAAGCTGCCCTCCAGAGGATTCTGCATCAGCCAGCCTGCCGCGTAATTTTCGGACATGTTGCCATCCAGGCGGCAGACATTGGCCTGGACCAGCACGTCCTTGGTGAAGATGGCGCCGCCGGTATCGTTGGCGGTGTTCATTTCGAAGATCGTGTCCTCCATGGTCAAGGTGCCATGGACCATGTCGATGGCACCGCCGGTATCCCCGGCCATGTTGTCGCGAAAGACACAGTTGTTGATGGTCATCGTGATCCCCGGGTCCGGGGTGGTGCTGTTGATTCGAAGCGAGCCGCCGCAGCCCATGAAGGCCGCATAACCGCCGTGGAAGCCGAGTCCACGGAGACGGACCGATGCGTTGATGCCGGTGAGGGACATGTGCCGGTGCGTGAGTCCATCCGCGGTGTCGGGCTCGAGGCGGCAAGTCGCCGGGTTGTTGCTGCGGGAGCGGAGGGTGAAGGAACGAAGGTCGTTGGTGATGTTTTCATTTCCCGCACCCGAATAGACCCCGTCCTCCAGCACGATCTCGTCGTCCAGCACCTGAACCAGGTCCACCGCGGCCTGGATGGTGGCGAGCATGCCGGAACCGTCGGCCTCCAACCGGTAACAGCAGCCGTCGACGTCCAGTTCCTCGCCCGCACCCATCGTGTCGCAGGCGATGTCGGACCGGCAGGGCGAGGACTCGGCAAGATCCACATCCGGGTCATCGCCCCAGGGGTCGACCAGGCGCGGGTCGGCACTGAAGTTGCCCTCGCCGTCAGCGGTGCCATAGGGAAAGTCCCCCCCGTTGTTCCCGAAAAAATTGCAGCAGGTGATGGAAAAGCTGCCGCCGTAATTGTTGATCGCCGCCCCGCCCCCCGCATTCCAGGCCATGATGGTGGTCTCGATGACGGCCGAGGCGCCGGTCTCCAGAGAGACGCCGGCACCCTCGCCCGCGGCATTGTTCGTGAATGTGCAGCTGCGTACGGTCAAGGCGGTTTCGTCCGTGGCGGCCAGGGCGCCGCCGTAGCCGTCGGCCGAGTTGCGGGCGAAGACACAGTCTTCGAACACCACCGCGCCGAACTGATCACCGAACCAGACCCCACCGTGAACCGCGTGATTGTCCAGGAAGCGGCAGTTCTGGAAGGTATAATTGCCCCAGCCCGTGACGATGGCGCCGCCTTGTGCCCCCCAGGCTCCCTGCACGGTCAAGTTGGCCACGGTGCCGCCGGTCTCTTCATAGAGTCTGAAGGCCCCCCGTGGTGTGGTGGCCGAGCCCCCGCAGTTGATGACCGTCAGTCGAGGTTCACCCACACCCCGTACGGTGACATCGCCGTAGAACTCCAGGTTGGTGTTGCCCAGGCCGTAGTAGTTGCCAGGAGCCAGCTGAACCACGTCGCCGTTCGAGGCGACGTTCAAGGCGGCCTGAATGGTGGGATAGTCGCCCGTGCCATCGGGAGCCACCGAAAGGAAGGCGGCAGATGCCGGGGTTGCGAGAACCAGTACCACCATGAGGTGGAGCAGTGCCGAGCGATGTGCGATCATGAGGAATGTCCCTTCTTCCAGATTGGAGGCCGGTGATACCGGGGAAAGACGGTCAAAAGAGGAGGGAGAGTTGCGGGGGAGGCGAAATATTCCGACATGGACTTCCAGGTCGGCTTGGCCGTGGGCGACGGCACCGTGGCCACCGAAGGCACGAGTTTCGACAGCGTCAAGGCTATCTACCGGTAAGGGCCGATCCCCAGCCGGCATCTGATGATGTCGCCAGCGAAATAGACATTCTTTCGGACAATAACCAGGTCACACATCAGCAAGCCATACGACTTTGGTGGGTAAATGGATGATTTCACCGTGACTACCCACTGGAGGTCCTGGACCATGAATACCCCGCACTCGCTGTTCCGCGCGCTCAGGAGGGTGTTGGTGCCGGCGCTGACCCTGGCCCTGGCCGGTACAGCCTTGGCCGCCCCCGGCCTGACCATCACGCCCACACGGGTTCAACCCGGCGAGACCGTGCTGGTGACCTTCAGCGACTTCTCCCCTGGCGGCTACAACGCCACGCTCCTTCTGGACGACCTGGCGGTGACGGACATCTTCGTCCCGAGTGGCGGTTCCGGGTCCTTTTCCTGGACACTTCCGGCTGATCTGAGCCTTGGCGGCCACGACGTCATCCTCTGTGCAAACTGCTATCAGTTCGAATTCGAGGAACGCACCAACCGGGTACGCCTCACCGTGACCACGGGAGAGCTCAGCGGCAACCAGTTCAACTTGCAGCCGTGGGCCATCGAGGTCACGCAGGGCGTGCGCGGGGACATCCCCATGCGCTCGCTGCCGGACGGCGGCCAGGTGCTTCCCGAAGACGACGTGGTGCACGTGGCCAACCGCCGGACGGTGGTGCGGGTCTATCCCTTCGTGGAGGGCGGACCGGACTTCACCAGGGTTTACGGCGTGCAGGCCGAGCTCTGGGCTTCGGTGGGCGGGGTGAACTACGGCCCGCTGGCTCCTGAGGACCCATGGGGAGTGGACGTCTACGCGGCTGGCACCATGGAGGATCTGCGCTACAGCTTGCGCCGCTCGTGGAATTTCGTTCTCCCGTCCGAGATCACAGAGCTCGCCCGAGATGTGGAGTCTGGCACTTTCAGCTTGACGGTCAACATCAATCCCAATGGGCCTGACCAGAAGCCGGAATGCAACACTTGCTACGATGACAACACCGCCAACCTCTACAGTAACCGATTCGAGCATGTCGGTCTGGGCGGCGACCAGGCCCTGACCCTCAAGCCGTATTTTGTCGAGGCCCGGGTGTTCAAGGATGACGGCACCACCCTGTTCATGCCTCGTCCCACTGCTGCCAAGCTCGCCGATGTGACCCGCTCCATGCAGCAGGTGATGCCGGTGGCCGACGGTCAGCGCGGCATCAGATTGAGGACCTGGCGCAACGTCGATTGGTCGGGCACCGAAGAAGAAGAAGGCGATGCCCAGGACCGTTTTCTCATCAGGAACTACCTGCCGAGCGGCGAGCTGCGGGCTGCCCCTCCCAATGAGTACCATGCCTTTCTTTACGACAACCCGAACAGTTGCGGGGGGCACGCCTACCTGTTTTCGCCATTCCTGCGGACGGGCGTTTGTGGCGCTCCCCAGTTCACGGCGGCCCACGAATTGATTCATGCCATCGGCTCGGAGCATGCTGGCAATGGGCATGGGGAAGATGGGGGCGGTGGTTATGATCTCAACTATCCGGGCAACCATGGGCAGGTGGAAGACAACACCTGGGGGCTGGATGTTTACAACTTGCGGGTTTACCCGCCCAGCCTGGTGACCCCCGGCGACAACCGAACCCACTGCCTGATGTCCTACGGCGGCAATAAATGGATCTCGCGCTACACCTGGAATCGAGTCGCCACCAACCTGGGCTCACCTGATGTGACGGTGAACAAGGCATCCGGACTGCCCGCAATCCTGGCGGAGAACACGCGTGCCGACCTCCTGGGCTTCGTCGCTTTTCGCGGACTGATGGACAGCGGCGGCACTCTGGAACTCGACCCCTTCCTGGCCAGCTACCCCATCACCGAGAGCCCGGGCGACGGCACCTACGAGCTGGTCTTCAGAGATGACCAGGGTGTTGTGCTGTCCAGCCACCTGCCCAGGCTGGTTCTGAGCCAGGATGGAACACAATCGGGGGGATTATTTGCCGAATCGGTCCCATTGCCCGTGGGCTGGGCCGAGATGCGACTTCTCCAGGGCGGGATTCCCACGCAAACCTGGCAGCGCAGCGCTCACCCGCCCACCGTGTCCATTACCTCGCCCGCCAGCGGTTTCCAGTGGCCCAACTCCGGCGAGGTCACGCTGGCCTGGAACGCCACCGATCTCGATGGTGATGACCTGACCTACCGTGTCTTCGCACTGCACATCAGTTCCAATGAACTGATCACTCTGGGCAACGATCTGTCGACTCCATCGCTTGTCCTGGATCGTGCTGGTTTGCCCGCTGGTGGGAACTGGGCCTTGCTGGTCGAGGCCAGCGACGGACTGGACCCCACCTACTCCGCCTTCGCCACCGGCTTTGTGGAACCCATCCCGCCCCAGGTGCTGATCATTCAGCCGGCCGACAACTCGGTGCACGTGGCGGGGACGAAGATCCCCGCTTCAGGCCTGGCGATGGACCTGCAGGGTGAGATCAGTCCGGGCAACATGATCTGGAATCTGGATGGAAACTATGTCGGCAGCGGGGTCACCTTCGACGTTCCAGGTGTGGCGGCCGGCAACCATGTGCTCACACTCACGGTGTACAACGCGCTCCAGATCGAGGGCAGTTACAGCATCAACCTGCAGGTGGTCAGCGCCCTGGATGTGCCCGAATTGACGGCTCCTGCCGATGGGGCCACGGGGGTATCCTTGCCGGCCGATCTGAGCTGGACCCCCGTCCCGGGAGCCATCAGCTACCGGGTGCAGGTGGCGGCAGATCCCAGCTTCAACGAGATCGTGGCGGAAATCGGCAACCTGGGCGACCCGAGGGTGTCGTTCCCGGGCGATCCGGCCTCCGACGCCTACCACTGGCGCGTCATGGCCGAGCACGGCGCGGCACCCTCGGACTGGTCGCTCGCCCGCAGTTTCATGGCC
>JAZBOO010000261.1:0-8988 GCA_036351155.1 Candidatus Krumholzibacteriia bacterium
CCCTGGCCGCCAATCCAGAAGTAGGGCTTGCCGTGAGGATCCACCTGGTCGGTGATCACGTTCTGATACACCCGGTTACCCAGGCGGGTGACCCTGGTGCCCTTGAAGCTGGAAAGCGGTCCTTCGGGCAGGTTGATGTTCATGAGAGTGCCACGGCGCAACGGAAATTCCAGGATGCGTTCCAGGTTCAGTTTCAGGTACTCGGCCGCCCCGCTGAAGTCGGTGGGATGCCACTTGGCCAGGGACAGGGCGTAGCTGGGAATGCCGAACATGGTCCCTTCCATGGCTGCGGCCACTGTGCCGGAATAGATCACATCCTCGCCCATGTTGGGTCCGTGGTTGATGCCGCTCATGACCAGGTCGGGGGGGTCATCGGCCAGGATCTTTTCCATGGCCACCAGCACGCTGTCGGTGGGCGTACCGGTCACCGCGTAACGGTCCTCCCCCTTGGGAAGGATGCGCAACGGCGAGGTCAGGGTCAGGGCGTGGCTCGAGGCACTCTGCTGGTCATGGGGAGCCACCACGGTGACCCGGAACCCGGGCATCTCGCGGATGGTCTTTTCCAGGACCAGGAGCCCGGGGGCATCAATTCCATCGTCGTTGCTGATCAAAACGTGGCGCAATTCGGGCATGATGTATCCTTTGCCGGGGTCAGTCCCGGCTGAACATGAGCATGAACACGAGGCGGAAGAAGCGCCCGGTGTCGATGAAGGGATTGATAGAGCTTTCCTCGTCCCCGTACACGGTGGTGATGGGCGCGCTGCCGATGCGGAACCCCCTGCGGGCCAGCCGGACCAGGATTTCCGATTCGGAATCGTAGCGCTGGGTCTTGAGCTTGACACCCCGCAGGCATTCGACCCGGTAAAGCCGGTAGCCGTTCTGACTGTCCGGGATGGTCTGGCCGGCCAGGCGGCTGACCACCCAGCTGGTGAACTGGTTGGTCTTCAGACGGATCCAGGGCATGTCCTTGACCTCGGCCATGCGGGTGCCGACCACGACATCCACCTGCTGCTGGGCGGCGGCATCCAGGAAACCCTGCATTTCCGCCGGCAGATGCTGCCCGTCGCTGTCCATGGTGAACACCCAGTCCAGACCCTGTTCCAGCGCCCAGGCGTAACCGGTTTTCAGGGCCTGCCCCTTGCCCTGGTTGACCTCGTGGACGATGACCTCGGCCCCGGACTTGCGGGCAGTTTCGCCGGATTGGTCGGCGCTGCCGTCGTCGACCACCAGGATACGCAGGTCCGGATGCAGGCGGTTGATTTCGCCGATCAACTCGGGGAGGAAGCGTGCCGCGTTGTACGCGGGTAAAATGGCACCGAGGGTCGTCATGATCCTGTTCCCGGGAAGAAGGCGGGCTCTTACCATCCTGCTGATATTTCTGGACCACAAGATACTTCCCCGCCCCCCCCGGGAGCAATGGAAAACCAGATTGTGGTTCCGAGGACACGAAAGTCCAAGGTCCCCTGGACACATGCCGGGGAAAAACCGTGTTTTCGGGCCGATGCGTGCTGATCGGAGGTGTTTTGCTCCGGCGTGGACTATGCTGATTCCTGACCAGAACCCCAAACCTGGAGGTGGCGTCATGAAGAAGGTAGCGATGGCCATGAGTTTTGTTGCGGTACTGGTCGGCTTGAGCCAGGCCCAGGTGCTGCCTGAAAAGGAGGAGATTCTGGCCCGGTTTGTGACGGCGGTCGGAGGAGTGGAGGCATTGAACTCGCGATCCTCGGTGGACTACGCCGGAACAATTGTCCAGGACCTCAGCTGGAAGGACCCGACTCATTCGGAAACCCCATTCCGAGCCAGGGCCGATGCCACGGGCAAGGTCATTTATGCAGAAGGGGTGGGCTGTGCTGATTTTCCGGAACAAGATTCCGGTACACTGGGCCGCAAACTCCGCTGGTTGATGCTCCCGGACTTTGCCTTGAAAATCGAGACAAGCTTTCCGGAATTACAGGTCCAAGGACGACAGCTCTGGCAGGGACGTCAAAAGATCGTCCTGGTCCCGGAAAACCTGGACCCGACATACTACACCCTCTTTTTCGATGAAGAGTCCGGCCTGCTGACCCACATCGGTTTTTATGTCGAACTGAGTGATTGGCGGTCCGTTGAGGGCGTCTTGTTTCCCCACCGTTTTTCAACGAGCCGCAAAGGCGGGCACACGACGTGGATGCTAGACGAGGTGACCGCAACAAAAAAACCACCCGAGATGGGTGGCTGAGCCGTGATCATAAAAAGATGGTCGGGGCGAGAGGATTTGAACCTCCGACCCCTTGCCCCCCATGCAAGTGCGCTACCGGACTGCGCCACGCCCCGACCAAGCTGTTCGTCAGGCCTGAAAACCTGACTGGGGGAAATCCGAGGGCACAATGTAATACCCGATATGGGTTTGGACAAGAACCAAATCGGCCGATTATCCCTCCCCCTTCATCTCCTTCAAATCCGGCGTATCCGCCTGATATGCGGTGGATTCGGCCATCTCCTTGACCATGCTCAGCAGGGACTGCAATTCGTCGCGGATGTAGCCCAGCTTGGCCTTGTCATCGAGGCTGTCAAACCCCAGCGCCATCTGGGTGGGCGCGGCGGGTGCGGCCTCCACCGTCTTGGACCTTGCCTGACGCCGCATCTTGCGGGCCCCGGCAATCTTGAACCCCTCGACATAGAGCAATTCCTTGATGGCCAGAATCTCTTCAATGTCGGTCTGGCGGTAACGGCGACTGCCCGTCCGGGTCTTCTTGGGCCGCAAGGTGGGAAATTCGGTTTCCCAGTAGCGCAGCACGTGGGCCTTCACCTCGGTGATGGACGCCACCTCGCTGATGGAGTAGTAAAGCTTGCTGGGATATTCTTTGCTCATGATCTCAGTCCAGTTCGTGTCTCAGCTCCCGCTCCATCAACTCCCGCATGGCCTGACGGGGCGGCTTGTCAGAGAATAACACATCATGAACCTGTTTGGTAATAGGAAGTTCCACCTGGAGTTTCTCGCTTAACTTCAAGGCGGCGCGTGTCATGTGCACGCCCTCCACCACCTGGATGGCCGTGTCGAGAATTTCCTGAGGTCGCCGGGAATCCTTGGTCACCTGCTCGCCAAAATTCCGGTTCCGGCTGTGGTGGCTGATGCAGGTGGTGATCATGTCGCCTATGCCGGCCAGGCCGAAGAAGGTCTCCTTGCGTCCGCCGAGGGCGCAACCCAGGCGGGAGAGCTCGATCATGCCGCGGGTCATCAGGGTGCCGCGGGTGTTGTCGCCCGCGCCCAGGCCATCGGCCATACCCACGGCCAGGGCAATGATGTTCTTGAAGCCAGAGGCAATTTCCACACCGGCGGTGTCGTCGTTGAAGTAGACCCGGAAGAAGGGACCGGAAATCCAGGTTTGCCAGTGGCTCCAGTCACAGTCCGGCTGTCCGGAAAGGACCACCGCGGTGGGCTGCTCCAGGGCCACTTCCTCGGCGTGGCTGGGCCCCAGCAACACTCCCACTCCGTGTTTGCCGTCGGTGCCCAGCTCCTCGATCACCACCTCGCTGATCCGCTTGAGGCTGGACACCTCGAAGCCCTTGGCCAGATTGATCACCGGCACGCCCGGGCGCAGCATGGGGCTGGCCGCCACCTTCTGCACCACTTCACGCACCGCCTGGCTGGGCACCACCAGGAAAACGGCGTCGGCGTCACGCAGGCAATCGTCCATGTCCTGGGTGGCGCGCAGGTTGGGCGGCAGTTGAATGTCCCCCAGGTAATCGGGGTTGGTGCCCTTCTGGTTGATGCTGTCCACCTGGTCCTTCTGGATGCCCCACAGGACCACGCGATCCCACTTGTGAGCCAGGTGCTTGCCGAACGAGGAAGCCCAGCTGCCCGTCCCGAGGATGGCGGCTTTTTTGGGAGAAGGAGTCATGGCATTATTCCTTGGGGGCAGGAGGCTCCGGGGGTGCGGCCTGGTCTTTCCCGTTGCCGGTGGAAATCTGTTGCTCGGTTCCTTCCTTGATCCGCGCGATGTTGGCGCGGTGCTTCCAGATGACAAAGCCACAGATCAGAAAGGTGAAGATGATGATGGTCTTGCTGGTCTCGATGCTGCGCCATTCGAAGAAGACCACGGCGAAGGGCAAGATGCTGGCCGCCGCGATGCTGGCCACCGAAACGATGCGTGTGGTCACGAAAACGGCCACGAAGCAGACCAGGGTGACGACCAGGGCCCAGGGCTCGAGCACGGCAAACGCCCCGCCCGTGGTGGCCACGCCCTTGCCCCCGTGGAAGTTCACGAAGGGGCTGAAGGTGTGACCCAGGCTGGCGGCAATACCGGCAAAGATACGGAACAGGTCCGGCGTGATGTGGAAGGGGGTGACCTGATCGGGGGGCCAGGTGTTCACCAGGGCGGTCATCAGCAGGACGGCCACGGCGCCCTTGGCCATGTCCAGGAACAGGCACAGGGCACCCCACCAGGGTCCCAGGGTGCGGAAAACGTTGGTGGCGCCCAGATTGCCGCTGCCGTGCTGGCGCAGATCGATCCCCTTGACATTCTTGCCAATGAGGAAACTGAAGGGAATGGACCCGACGCCAAAGGCGATCAGGAGAAACAGGATCAGCAGCATGGACACCCCTCTGGTGGCACGGAGGCCGGCGAGATCGTTTAGTGTTTCTTCAGTTTGACAAAAATGCGGTTGCCGGTAAAGCCATATTCCTTGCGGATCTGGTTGTTCAGGAACCGCAGGTAATTGCGGGCGAAGAACCGCGGTTCGTTCACCGACAGCAGGATCACCGGCGGGGCACTTTCGATCTGGGTGCCGTAGTAGATCTTGCCCAGCCCTCCCCCGTAGGCTCGCGGTTGCTGGAACTTGATGATCTTTTCCAGGAAGTCATTCAGCTCGCTGGTCGGGATCCGCTTTTGCCGGGCCTCGTGAACTTCCCAGACCTTCTCCATGATCTTGCCCGTGCGCTGCCGGGACTCGGCACTGATGGTGAACCACGGCGCGTACGGCAGGAAGGGAACCTCACGACAGAACGCTTCCCAGTGCTCCAGGTGGGTGTTGGTTTCCTTCTTGGTGATCAGATCCCACTTGTTGAAGGCGATCACCACCCCCTTGCCCGCATCGTGGATGAGGCCGGCGATCTTGCTGTCCTGCGTCACCACACCCACCGAGGCATCGACCACCATCACCGCAATGTCGCACAGCTCCAGTGCACGATGGGTGCGCATGTTGCTGAACACCTCGATGGCTTCGCTGACCCGGGATTTGCGGCGCAGTCCGGCCGTGTCGATCAGCCGGATGGTCTTGCCATGCCAGGCCAGATCGGTGTGCACCGAGTCGCGCGTGGTTCCGGAAATCTCGCTCACCAGGGCGTCTTTCCGACCGGTCATGATGTTCAGCAGAGAACTCTTGCCCACGTTGGGACGACCCAGGATGGCCACCTTGCAGTCGCAGGGCTGCTCCACCTCGTGCTTGGGGAATCCGGCTACCACCTCGTCGAGCAGATCGCCCACCGCGTACCCATGCAAGGCGCTGATGGAATGGGGTTCGCCCAGGCCCAGACTGTAGAAATCGGTGTAGGCCAGCTTCTCGGATTCCTTCTCCACCTTGTTGACCGTCAGCACCACCGGCACGCCCTTCTTGCGCAGTTCGCGGGCGATGCTTTCGTCCCAGGCCATGGGCCCCACCTTGCCGTCCACCAGGAACAGCACCACGTCGGCCTCGTCGATGGCGTTGCGGGCGATCTCGGTCACCACATCGTCGAAATCGGACACGCCTTCGCCGTAGGGAATGATGCCGCCGGTGTCGAGCAGCATGAAGGGGTGCCCGGCCCAGTCCGTTATTTCTGCGATACGGTCCCGGGTTACCCCTGCCGTTTCATGCACCACGCTGCGCCTCTGACCGATGATCCGGTTGAAGAGCGTGGACTTGCCCACATTGGGGCGGCCAACGATGGCCACGGTGCGCAAAGGCAAAGTAATCACCTACTGGAAGTTAACGACAAGGGTTCAGGGACTTTCGGGCCTGAAATGAATTAGCGGAACACTAGCCCAAATCCGCCCAGAAAGCAACAAAGCCCTCTTCTTCCCCCACCAGAACACGATGAGGCTGGCCGGCGGCGATGTCCTCGAGGGTCATCCCATCGAGGGTCAGGCCATCGCTGTTCAGGACGCGGGGCGACAGGACCACCGTGCGGACGGGTTCGGCGGGCAGGGCCAGCAGTCCGCGGCGCAGGTCGCCCCCGGTCATCAGGCCCGCCACGGTCACGGTGTGGCCGTAGAAGCGGTTGTCCACCCCGATGACTTCCACGGTGGGGGCGCCGGCTGCTTCCAGGATGGGTGTGAATTCGCGTTGCCAGGCCTGGGCGGCCAGGTGGCTGGTCAGCACGGTCAAGGGCGTGCGGGGCATCTTTTCATCTTCGGCGGCCCACTGGAGATCCTCTTGCCAGGATTCGCGCAGACGCGGAGTCAGGCCGATGGCGTTGTCCACCTGCCAGAATCCGTCATAGGCGCTGGTTTCCGGGAAGGGCAGCCCCGCCTGAAGGTAGAACTCATCGCTCAGATAGACGAATCGATATCCCAGGGCTGGCTGGGCCTCCTCTTGCCAGGCGTGCACCTGGGCGATGGCCCTGGCCGCATCCTCGGGTTTCACCGGGTCGAGCTGGGTCAGACCCTTGCGATGAGCACTCAGTCCCACCGGCACGATGGCCAGGCTGCTCACGCCACCTCGCGTGGAACCGTTCTCGACCTCGTTCAGCGCTTCCGGATCGAACACGCCGCCAGGAGGTCCATCCTTTGCGGCCGGCGTGGCAATGGTCAACAGATCGCGGAAGGTTTTCTCGAGGATGTCCCCATCGTTCCAGCCGGGACACAGCACCACCTGGGAGTGCACCTCGATGCCCGCCTCGGCCAGCTGGCTGAGCAGATCCATGATGTCGATGCGCCGCTTGATGCCCAGCATGCGGGTGCGCACATCGATATCGGTGGCATGCACGGAGACGAACAGCGGCGACATCTTCTGCTCGATGATCCGCGCCAGTCCCCGCTTCCCCAGGCTGGTCATGGTGATGTAGTTGCCGTACAGGAAGCTGAACCGGTAGTCCTCGTCCTTGACGTAGATCTGGTCGCGCATTCCGGCGGGGTTCTGGTCGATGAAGCAGAACACGCAGTCACAGGCGCAGGTCTTGAACTCCATGGGCGCGAAGCAGCCCGTGACGGTGCCGATATCTTCCGGGTCCATCACCACGCGCAGGGTCTCCCCCTCGCGGCGCTGGATCGTGAGCACCGTTTCATCGGTCTCGGGGGTGTAATAGTACAGATCGATGATGTCCTCGAGAGGACGACCATCGAGATGCGTGATGTGATCCCCGGGTTGCCATGGGTACAGCTTGTCCAGCGGGGGCGGAAAGGCACGGATGAGTATGATCATGAGGCAAAGAAACCACAGGGCGGAAACTTACGCAACATTCGACCTGATGGGGATTTCAACAGACGGTTGACTTGAGGGCGGCGCGGGATTAATTTCCTTGCTCCGGAGCGGGCTTAGCTCAGTTGGTAGAGCATCAGCTTCCCAAGCTGAGGGTCGCGAGTTCGAGCCTCGTAGCCCGCTCCATCTCTTTTTTCCTTTCCCCTGTTTTTCCTGGCGCTGCGAGTTGGACGGATTCATCATTCGGCCATGAAAACGCCTGCTGCCAATCCCTCTTCCGACTCATCAGTCATTTCCCTCGAGAAACTGACCATCCGCTGGTACCTGCTGGGCACCTTCTTCCAGGGGATCTGGAACTCTGGCTACATCCTGTTCCCCTTCGTTCTGGGCAAATCGCTGGCCGCCCCAGGCTGGCTGGTCACCCTGGCCGTCACGCTGGAAACCACGGGCATGCTGGCGGCCCTTTACTGGGGACAGCTCATGGTCAGCGGAGGGCGGCGCCGCTGGTTGTTCTGGGGAGGAATCTGGGGACGGGCCATCATGGTCTTGACCCTCCTCGTGCATGGACCCTACCAGTTCACCATCCTGATTGGCGTCGTCCACCTGTTTGCGGCCCTGGTCTATCCGGCTCAGAACGGCATCCTGCAGGCCAATATCCGGCGGGAACGGCGTGGCAAAGTCTTTGGCTGGGGTGCCCTGGTCCAGAATCTCACCCTTGGCTTGACCAGCCTTTTCCTTGGCCGACTTCTGGACCAGGATCCGGGGAATTTTCGGGGTGTGTATGCCGTCCTGGGTGTGCTGGGCTTCGCCTACCCGCTGATTCTTTCCCGTCTGCCGCGGCCACAAAGTGATACCAGCCACGATCCCGTCACCGTCTTCGCCGTCCCCCGTCTTCCCCTGGGACCTGTGCGGTTGAATCGTTTGGCTGGTGCCCTGATCACGCCCTTCCGTGAGGCCCTGAACACCTTCCGGATCGACCGCGACTTTGCCTGGTTCGAGGGCAACTTCATGATCTATGGGGTGGCTTACATGATGCTGGTGCCTGTGGTGCCGCTATTTTTCATCCGCGAACTGAACCTCAGCTACCAGCAAATTTCCAGTGCCCGCCTGCTGATCGCCTCGGTGGGTGTGGCCTTGCTGAGCCCACTTGTGGGAAAAATGATGGACCGCTTCAACCCGGTGCGCCTGTCCACCGTGTCCTACGCGGTGGTGTCGCTGTACCCCGCTTCGCTGGCCCTGGCCGTCCTTCTGTTTCCAGAGCAGCCGGTACTGGGTGCTTACCTGGCTTTTGCGGTCTATTCGGTGGGCATGAGCGGGGTGAACGTGACCTGGAACATCGGCAGTATCGCCTTCGCCCCCGATGGGCAAGGGGGCTACTACCAGGGGATCCACGTGGCGATGGTGGGCATCCGGGGTTTCCTGGGCCCGGCCATAGGCTTCACGGTCCTGAAATTCCTGGGCTACCGTGAAGTGTTCCTGCTGGCTGTGGTGATTTTCCTGCTGGCTTCGCTCAGCTCGTTCGGTCTGGATCGGAAAATGCGTGCCGATCCCGACCGAACGTTCTGACCCGGACCGCGCACTATTGCACCAGGGCCATCTTCTTGGTCTGCA
>JAZBOO010000262.1:0-33230 GCA_036351155.1 Candidatus Krumholzibacteriia bacterium
ACGACGAGACAGCTCAAGTGGAAAGAAAACGGACCCCACAGGCGAAGGGTCCGTTTTCTTTTTCTGTGTGGCTGTCAAAGAGCTAGAAGGGCTTGCCCACCGCCTGGCAAAGAAACTTCACCAGCCCGCTGCCCGCCCGAGTCAACGCCGCCACCTCCTCGATGAAACCCGGCGCGGTGACCTCGCTTTGCTTGAGCGGAGTCATGGCCGTGAAATCCTTCATCCTCAGCACATCGATCAGCTCGTGGTCCGGGTCGAAATCCCGGGGATGGGTTTTCAGGGTGCGTCCGGTCAGCTTGAAGCGCTGCTGCAGGACCGGGTCGGACACCGCGGCGCGCCACCGGTCGGGATGGTCGACAATGTGCTGCCGCACGAGCTTCAACGTGGCATTGTCCGGATGCCACAGTCCCATGCCCACGAAGCAATTCCGCGGCTGGAAGTGCAGATAGAAACCGGGCAGGCACACATCCTTTCCCTCCTGGTGCGCAAAGTAGATCCCGGCGTGGGTCTTGTAGGGGGTCTTGTCCTTGCTGAACCGGATGTCCCGGTAAACGCGGTACAGCGATCCGCCGTTGGGCCGGGGATCACACCGGAAATGAGGACTGATCTTCAGCAGATGCGGCCCGAAATCCACGATGAACTGCAGGCCCGGTTCCTTGACGTCCTTCAGGTACCGATCCTTGTTGGCCTGGAACCAGTCGCGGTTGTTGTTCTCTTTCAGGTCGTTCAGGAACTTGAAGAGCGAGGGTTTGAAAACGGATGGTGTCACTGGGTTTTCTCCGTTGGGGGGTCTCATCGGGTGGCTGCAAATGATAGAGAAATAAAAAAACCTCGCAATGGGTTCCACGTCACAGTGTGGTGATTGCGCCGCTGCTGATCTGATCCGGTTTTCCACTCATGAAAAAGCCCGGCTCCTGATGGGGACGGGCTTTTTTGTTGATCGCGGTGGTGGGCTCAGTCGCGTTTTCGGAGGAGATAGAGAGTGCGCTTGCTGCCCTCGATTTCTTCGGCCGAAACGATCTCGAACTTCGACCCGAAGGCCGCCTCAAAGCCTTCCTGCGTGTATTCCGGAAAGACGTCCTCGCGTGTGGCCAGCAGCCGGTCCACCTGCGAATCGCCCTTGGGCACGAACTCGATGATGAGCCAGCGACCCGCCCGCGAAAAAAACGCAGCCAGCAGAGGCAGGGGTACGTTGTTGCTGATAGCCAGGTGGTGGATCAGCGCCAGGGCGAAGACCACACCGGCGGGGCCTCGGGCCAGGAACGAGGTGCGCTCCGCATGATCCCAGCCCAGACCGGGGCTGGGGTTGGTCAGGTCCATGAGCAGGGGCAGGATTTTCTGCTCGCCCTTTTCCTTCACCTCACGCCAGTTCTTTTCCACCGCCACCGGATCGATGTCCGATGCCACGGTAAAAAGCCCTCTATCACTGGCCACCCGGCTGAAGAAACCGTTGTTGGCGCCCAGGTCCCAGGCCGTCTCCGCGTCGGTCTTTTCCAGAAGGGCCGCCACCAATTCGCGCTTGCGGGACAGGGCGGCATCGGAATAGTTCGTGTCCGAGTAATAGGCACCCCACTCGGTGCCCGCGGGCTGCCAGGCCAGCTTGCGTATGCAGCCGTGCAGGCTGTCCAGGATACCCGTCATGGCGTTGCGCGAGACCTTCGTATCCTTGGCCGACTTGCGCCGATCCTGGTGCTTTTTCTGGCTGGCCGCGTGGGCGTGGATGTGCATCAGCAGGCCGGGATTCAGGCGAGTGCGCTTGGGAAGCAGCGTGGAAGCCAGGTCCAGCGGCACGCCGTCTATCCCGGTGCGCAGCAGGCTGCCCAGCCGAACATCCTTGTGGGCCATCAGGGCCAGCGGCGCCAGGAAGTGCTGGCAGAACTGTCGGTAGGCCACCCAGGGCGTGTCTTCCCGGTAAGCGGTGAAGCTGAGGGTATCGATGAGCAGCGGTCGCCCTTGATGGAACTGGACGTTGTAGGCCGAGGCGTCCTTCAGCGTCAGGCCCCGCTTGAGCGCCATCTTCTGGATACGCAGGGTCGTCAGGGCGGCGTCCTGCAGCTGACTGAAGGACCACTCGTAGGGGTAGCTGATGAAGGGAATGAGCTCGGGCTCGAGGACCTTGAAAGCTCCGTCGGGCCGGGGTGGCTGGATATCCACCTCGCGGTGGGGAATGAGCAGACCCTTCTCGATGAGCTTTTCGTAAAGGCCGGACTCCATCAGGAGACGGTAATCCTCGGCGTAGACCTGGTTGACCTGCCGGAACAGCCGGTCATCCTGCCGGAAGAGAAAGCCGCTGGGATCTCGAAAGCTGGAGGGCAGGGCCTTATTCGTCATCGTCGTCGTCGACGGGTTTGGACCCGGTCAGCGCAGCCTTGATACGGCCCCAGAACATCTTGATGGCCACGCCGGTGCCGACCACCGCGGCGATGAGACCCTGGACCAGAAAGCTGCCCGTGCCGGGGTCGATGTAGGCCAGAGCGGGGGCGGCGCTGAGCAGGATCGCAAACAGGAAAAATGTCGTCAAACCAAGGTGGGTTTTCATGATCATCCAATCGCGGGTTGGTTGTTGAAAATGCGGAAAAAAGAACAGATTATACCCGGTGCTGCCCAAAGTAAATGATTGGGAAGAGTCTTGTAAAGAGTTGTTGATTTCCATTCCGCCGGGATCTAGGGTATCTGCGAATTCGGAGTGGCAATAACCTGCCTGGATTTCACGTCTACCCCACCTTTGCAGAAACCCCTTGAGGCGAAAATGGTCAGGGTGCGTCGGCAGTGGTTTCGGCCAGCGGGTTTGTGCAATGATGGGGTAAACTCTTACCATACAGCGAGAAACGAGAGGGCACTGCGTGTGAACGAGGCAAAGCGAAGAGGTCTGTCCTGGCCGATGATCCTGGCTCAGCTGGCGGGGCTGACGGCCTTGGCCGTGGGACAGCCCCTGCTGCAGATGATCAGGGATAATGCTGAGTTTCTGGCGGTGCACGAGAGCGGCATCGGTGATGTCCTGCTCCTGGTATTTTTCCTCTTCGGTGTTCTGCCCCTGATCATGAGCTTGCCGGTGACCCTGCTAGGCCGTATCCTCCCTCGCGCCCAGGCTTGGCTGCAGGGGATCCTGCTGGGCTCCTTGTTGGCGCTGGCCCTGCTGCCCATGACGGGACGCCTCTTTCCGGACGCACCCGCCGTGGCCGTCGCCCTGGCGGCCGCGGTCGGCGTGGTCTTTTTGCTGGTCTATGCCCGCGCCGAGACCCTGCGCCGAAACCTGGGCCAGCTGGCCTGGGTGGTGCCCATCTTCCTGGTCCTCTTCTTTTCCGCGGGCTCCGTGCGTTCGGCCCTTTTCGGAGGTGGGGAGGCCGCCACCGGTGACGGCGGCAACACCACCACCCCGGTGGTCATGATCATCTGCGATGAATTCCCCCTGGCCTCCCTGCTGACGGCGGATCACGAGCTGGATTGCGAACTCTATCCTAACTTCTGCCGGCTCCAGGAGATCAGCACCTGGTTCCC
Source organism: Candidatus Krumholzibacteriia bacterium (assembly GCA_036351155.1). Taxonomy (GTDB): domain Bacteria; phylum Krumholzibacteriota; class Krumholzibacteriia; order LZORAL124-64-63; family LZORAL124-64-63; genus LZORAL124-64-63. The sequence continues at coordinate 3,499 of JAZBOO010000262.1, forward strand.
CAACGCCACCACCATCAGCCCGGCCACCCTGCGCTCGGTGCCCTCGATCATGACCGGCAAGTTCTCCGACTGGAAGGCGGCGCCCACCCTTGCGGATCACCCCGCGAATGTCTTCACCCTGCTGGCTTCGTCCCACCGCGTGGTGGCCCTGGAGACCCAGACCAGCCTGTGCCCACCGGAACTGGCCACCGCCCGGGCTCCTGGCGTGGGGGTGCGGCTGGAGACCCTGTTCCTGGACCTGGGCATTCTCTACCAGCATCTCGTGGTTCCCCGGTTGTGGCGCGGCGGTCTGGTGCCCATCGATGACAAGTGGGGGAATTTTCTGGAACAGGGTGGGGAATATTCCGCGGATGGCTCCGCTCGAACCCGGCTGGAAGAACTTTCCCACTTCATCGCGCAGCTGGACGGCGGCAGTTCCCCGGTGCTGGGGGTGGCGCATGTGCTGTTGCCGCATTCGCCGTATCGCTATCTGCCGGATGGCACCGCCTACAATACGCGGCTTCGGGCACCGAGCCGGCCGGACGGCACCTGGGGCCCGGATGATGTCCTGATCGCTCATAGCATGCGCCGGCACCTGCTGCAGGCCGTGGCGGTGGACCGCCGGATCGGTGAGCTTCTGGACCAGCTGGAAGGCGCCGGCATCCTGGAGGCGGCGGCTGTGGTGGTGACCGCCGACCATGGACTCTGCTTCCGGGCGGGGCTGCATCGGCGGCAGTTTTACCCGGGTAACGAGGCGGACATCATGAGCGTGCCTCTCTTCTTCAAGCAACCCGGGCAAATGCAGGGAGTGGTCGATCCGCGTCATGCCCAGACGGTGGACATCATGCCCTCCCTGGTGGCGGCGCTGGGCCTGGACCCGGGCTGGGAATTCGATGGGCACAATCTGCTGGACGCCAATTTCGAGCGCAGCCGCCTGGATTTTCTGGACCAGGATCGTTACGAGCACGTGCAGGTGGACCCGGCCCTGATGCGGACCAAGGACGACGCCATCGCCATGCGCGATGAACTTTTTGGCACGACGGGTGACTACCATCGCTATTTCACCATGTTCGATGAAAACGGTTGGCTGGGGCGCCCCCTGGCCGACCTGGAGATCCTGCCGGCGTCGGCCCTGCAGGGGCGTATCCTGGAAGAGCATCTGCTGGAGCAGGTGGACCTGGCGGGGCCATTCATTCCCGCGGAGATCAACGGCACCCTGGCCGGATATTCCGGCGGTGGCCGCGCCACTCTGGCCCTGGCCCTCAATGGCCGGCTGGCTGGCTTCACCCGGACTTACCTGGATGCTCCCGAACCCGGTCTGCTGGACTGGCAGGTGACGGCGGCGCCGCGCTTCTTCCACAACGGCAAGAACGAGGCGGCGCTATTCCTGGTGGAAGGATCGGGTGATTCGGCCACCCTGCGGCGGATCCCCCTGAAAACCCCTTCGTTTTTGAAGACGAACCTGGGCGGGCAGCATGTGGCGGGCATCCGGGAAGAGGGTCTTTCCCTCCATTCGCATGATTGGAACGGTACCCCGATCCGCTGGACCCTCGGCCACGGCACATGGACAGTTCCGTTGAAGCCGGGAGAGAAACCGCACTATCTGACGGTGGAGATCATGAGTAGCGGTCCCACCCAGTCCAGTCTGGAGGTGGTGGCCAACGGCGTGACCCTGCTGGAACAGTACCTGCCGCGCGGGGAGTGGAACACGCGCCTCCCGCTGGATGCGGTGACCATGGATGGGCAACTTGTGGTGGAGTTGAAGAGCGGGACCTTCGTCCCGGCGAAACACAATCCCGAGAGTTCGGATCAGCGGACTCTGGGGCTGGCCGTCAGCACTCTGCGTCTGGACTGACGGCACGGCTTTCGGGGAATAGAAAATTCAAAATCCAGCTCACCCTGCGGTGGGTTTTTCCGAGTCGGGGCCTGAGGTGGTACCCCGCCCCATCACCCGGCTGGCGTCCTTCAGGATTTTTCAGAGTCGCCCCGCTCAGCCTCGCGCTCTCGATCACCGCCCCGTCCACCGACCAGCCGGCTGCATGATCGGGGCATCAAGGATTATGGACCGTCGTTCTGTCCAGGTGGCCGTGGCAAGGAGGGTATCGAGGTTCTCGCGGGTAGTTTTGCGCAGCAGGGTGGTCGCCGGTAGGCGGGAGCGATAGAGACCCCGGAGCCCGCGTGAGCCGTATTAGCGTTGGGTGGAAACGATTCCACCCCTGGATGAAATAAACCGGCCCTACCCGCTTGGAACACCCCAGACAAGCGAGGCAAAACCCAGGATTATTTTGATCAAAAGACCAATTCTGGCTGCGTACGCAGCCAGAATTCAACTTTCAGTCAAAAACTGAAACCTGGGACCACTACGCAGCCCGCCCGGGCAAGGTCACCCGTGGCAGGTCCAGGAACTGATCCCGCAGGCCCGCCGCATAGTCGCCCATGGTGACAAAACGGCCCTCGCTCAGGATCTTTTCCAGCTTGATGGGCATGGAGTCCTGCCCACCGGTGCTGCGCACGGCCGTGGCCTTGTCCAGCCCCACGCTGGGCTTGAAGTCGTCCAGCTCCCAGGGGTGCAGGTAGGTGATGCAGGGCACACCCTGGCGCCGAGCCAGTCCTCGCAGGGTCTTGAAGGCCGGCCAGGGCAGCAGCCGCAGATAGCCGCCGCCGGAATAGGGCACGTTCTGCCCCAGGAAGCGCCAGGTCGACAGGGGAATTTCGATCAAACCCTCGGGGTCCTCACCCAGCCGGAAGGGGCGCCGCGGCGAACCCGGCTGGCCATAGCGGGGATGCCGTACCGGGAAGATGGAACTGTCGTATGAAAAACCCACCTCCTGCAGCACATCCAGATAGTCGTGGACCGGCGGGGGGATGCTGAAACTGGGAGCGCGGAAGCCCACCACATCGTCGGCCCCGCACCGGGCCAGAACTTCCAGGGCGCGCAGGCAATCGGCCCGGAAATCTTCCCGGGACATCTCGAAGATGACGGGGTGGGTATGGCTGTGGCAGCCGATCTCGTGGCCGCGGGAAATGATCTCACTGACCACATCGGGATGCCGGTCGGCGGTCCAGCCCAGAACAAAGAAGGTGGCCTTGACCTGGTGGCGGTCCAGCAGGTCCAGGCACAGCGTTGTGCCCTGTTCCACTCGCGACTCCTGGGCCTCCCACTGCCCGGGCGGCACCTTGGACAGATAATTATGGCCGTGGAACCACTCTTCCACATCGACGGTGATGATGTCCGGTGCCCGCATGTTGTTCCTATTTTCCGTCCGAGGGTCGCGCCACCAAAGCAAACTGCAGATAGCGCATGTCGCTGAACCGGCCCAGTGTGGCCGCGTTGGACAGCTTGAATTTCAGGCTGCCGGTGGGGTTGATGCCGCGCAGGGTTTCCACGCGAAATCCGCATTCCTCCAGCAATAGACAGATACTGCTGCGGGTGAAAAACCGCAAATGGGTGCGGTCCAGGATGCCTTCGTCGGTGTACTCCCAGCGGCCATGCCAGGCCAGGTCCATCACGTTGAAGAAGTAGCGCACGTTGGGAATGGAGGCAACCAGGCAGCCACCTTCAGAAAGCAAGGCAGGCAAGGCGCGCAGCAATTCCTGCGGATCCGCCAGGTGCTCCAGCACGTCGTTCATGACCACGGCGTCGAAGCGCTGGCCTTCGAGCTGAGAAAGAACCGTGAACACGTCGCCACACAGCACCTGATCCAGTCGAGATTCCGCCAGAGCGGCCGCCCTGGGGTCCATCTCCACGCCCCAGATTTCAGGCGTGTTTTCGGGGCCCCGGGCTTCCTTGAGCAATCCGCCGAACACCCCGGCTCCGCAGCCGATGTCCAGGATCCGGCGCGCCGAAACCGGCACGAAGGCCTGCATTTCCCGGCGAGGATTTCCGTAGTAGGTGGAGGTGGTTTCGGCTGAACTCATGCAGGCTCCCTGGAAAGCAACGTCTCTATCCCTTTCAATTTTCCACGCCATACTTTTTGATTTCTGTGCCTTCCAGAATCCAACCCGTATTTCGCCCGGCAAACTGTAAAACATTTTGATCATTGAGGACAAGACACCCGCGAGGACCCGCCACGATTCTCCAGCTCTCCCCCATCCTCTTCAAAAAAAGTACCGTATTTGCGGAGCTGCTCACCCTGGGGACTTTTATTCCCTGAACAGGCCTGGGATCAATCTCAATTGTATTGCTATCAGCCTTCCCCTTGATTTCGCGAAGAACCCGGCCTTCAAAAATTTCCGTTACCAGTTCACGGTTGAGCTCAGAGCTTTGTCCCTTGACCTTTATTCCAGATAAGACAACCACCAAGTCAGATTGCTCAATCAACCCAACAGGAGAGATGCTCGCCAGCACTTCCCTGAATTCCTGGACTGAGTTTTCCACTTCCATTTGCCGTTTGTCCCCAAAGAACTGGATTTCCTCTCCATTTTCACTGATTTCCAGCACTCCGCCATAGGGGACGCGAAGAGAATCCCCCCAGGCGTTCAGCTGAAAATCAAACGGAGAATGACATATAAACAAATATCTCTCCCCCTCGATGAATTCTGGAGGGGAGCTGGGATCAACCAAGCGCGCGCACTCAATACCTTTCCCATGTACTCCCGGGACAGTTATCTGGATTTGCTTCTCGCAGTTACCAAGCCACGTTTCTTCAACAGTGACTGAAAGCTCCGCGTACGCTCTATTGTCATTAATGCAGAAATACTCATCTGAATCCACTCGGCCTACAAGAATAAGCGACGCCTCACCTGCGAGGGACCTTAAGTCCTCTGTGGAAGAAAAAACCATGTTCTGGGAGAACGAATCATTGGCTGCCAGCAGTAGCCCCCCAAAAAGGGTGCAAATCCATAGAGCCCTTGGCATAAACTACCCCCATTATTCAGGCTCTGAATCATCCAATCCCATGCCCTGGTCCGTGCTCTCAAGCTACGCTTTATCAGGCAACGGCGGAAACGCCCGCGGATTGGTGGCCTGCAACAGCCGGTCCAGATCCTTGATCAATCCCACCACGATCAGCCGGTCGGCCACCCCCAGGGGTTGGTCCGGATCGGGCATCTCGTTGTGCAGACCGCCCACGGCGTTGCGCTTCTTCACCGCCAGGACCGAGACATTGTAATGCTCCCTGAGCGCCAGGTCTCGCAAATTGCGGCCGGTCCATTCCGCCGGCGGCACCAGCAGCTGCACCTTGTAGCTTTCGGGCAGCTCCACGCAATCGTGCATGCGCCCCTTGCCGGTGACCAGCTGAATGCCCATGTCCTGCTGCTGCAGGATTTCGCGATTGTACACCTCGAAAATGGCACGCCGTGTGATGATCCCCACCAGGGCGGGATGGTCCCGGTTGTACAGCACGGGCAGGTCGGTGCTGTCCTGATGTCCCAGGCACACCAGACAGTCCTCCAGGTTGTCCTGGCGGAACACCGAATCCGGCACCGGATTCATCACGTCGCCGGCGATCAGCAGCTTGCCCAGCTGTTCCTCGTGCAGCACGTCCTTCACATCGTGGATGGAAACGCGCCCCACCAGAAGGCCCTCGTCGTCCACCACGTAGTAGTGCTCTTCGGGATTGTCCAGGAAGAGCTTCAGGAACTGGTCGAAGCGGTCGGTCACCTTGATGGTCACCGGGTTCAGCTCCATGATGTCCTCGACGTGAAAATCGCGCAGCAACGCGCTTTCCCGACCCCGCTCCAGTTCCTGGCCGCGCAGGCTGAACTTCAGGGTGAAGATCGAATCCTTCATGAAGCTGCGGTAGATCATGGCCGCACCGATGCTGGCCAGCATCAGGGGCAGAATGACGTGGTACTCGCCAGTCATCTCGAACAGGATGAGGATGGCCGTCAGGGGACCGCCCGTGGCCGCCCCCACCATGGCCGCCATGCCCACCATGGCAAAGGCCCCCACCGCACCCGTGGACGCGGGAAACAGCAGGTGCATGACCGCCCCGAAGGCTCCCCCCAGCATGCCCCCCAGGAACAGCGCCGGGGCAAAAATGCCCCCGGAAAAACCCGAGCCCAGGGTCACGTTCACCGCGATCAGTTTCACCAGAACCAGGAGGGCCATCAGGTGCCACACCATGTGACCGTTCAGGGCATCGACCATGGAGTCGTAGCCCACGCCGTAGACCTGGGGAAACTGGACCACCAGCAGGCCCAGCAGCAAACCACCCAGCGAAGGCTTGAGCCAGCCGGGGATGGGCAGCTTCTCGAAGGCTTCTTCGGAGGCGTAAAGGGTGCGCACATAGACCACGGCCACCAGGCCGACCAGCAAGCCCATCACCAGATAGAAGGGCAGTTCGTGGTAGCCGCTCATGACAAAGCCGGGCACGGGAAAAGCAGGGGTGTCCCCCAGGAACTCCCGGCTGACCGCGGTGGCCACCACGCTGGCCACGATGATGGGGCTGAAGGTGCGGACGGCAAAATCGCGCAGCAGGATTTCCAGGGCGAAGAAGGCCCCGGCGATGGGAGCGTTGAAGGTGGCCGAGATGCCCGCCGCCGCGCCGCAGCCGATCAGCGTGCGCAGGCGCTGGGGAGAGAACCGCAGAACCTGGCCCAGGGAGCTGCCCATGGCCGCGCCGATCTGCACGATGGGGCCTTCTCGTCCCACCGACCCGCCAAAGGCGATGGTGATGGCACTGGCGATGATCTTGACCGCCGCGACCACCGGCCTGATCACACCCTTCTTGAACACCAGGGCGCCCAGCACCTCGGGAACTCCGTGCCCCTTGGCCTCGCGGGCCCCGAAATGCACCAGGGGGCCCACCACCAGGCCGCCTACCACCGGCAGCAGGATCTTTTTCCACCAGGGGATGGTCTTCAGGATGGCCACCGTCTCCTCGCCGTGGCCGATGGCAAAACCCTGGAAGAAATCGACCAGCCAGCGGAACAGGATGGCCCCGAAACCGCCCACCAGGCCCACGATCACCGCCACGCACACCATGATGGCCGTCTCGTCGGGCGTGAACCGCTCGATGAGCCGGAAAAATGCGTGTCTGAGGCGGTTGGTGCCGTGGGCACCGGTTTCCGCGGACATGGGGTGTCTCCTGACAAGCCGGTGAATACAGGGTCAATTTCGGTCTGCTGGCCGGAAGCCAAAGCTGGCAAACAGGTATATCTTAGTCAAATCCAGGCTGAAGAATATGAAATCATGTGTCATGCTGTGAATAATCTCCTCTTCCCCAATGCGCAAAGGAATTCCATGACCGACTTCTTCACTCCCGATGGTCAGCTTCGCCCCTGCATCCTGGCGGCCAACCTGTATACCGCAGCCTTGCCCAGCGGATTGAAGGTCGTCATCAAGACCGATCGTCGCACCCCGGTGGCCGTTTGCAACGTCTGGGTGAAGGTGGGGAGCAATCGCGAGCCCGAGCCGTTGCGAGGCTGGTCCCACGGAATCGAGCACATGCTGTTCAAGGGCACCGGAACGCGCAACGAGGGCGATTTTGCCCGCGAGGTGGCCGAGGCCGGGGGCAGCACCAACGCCGGCACCGGGTACGAGACCACCAACTACCACATCACATTGCCCGCCGAAAATTTGCCGGTGGCGGTGGATATCCTGGGCGATGCCCTGCTGGGCTCGGTGTTCGAGGCCGCCAGCCTGGACGCCGAGCGCAAGGTTCTGGTCCACGAGAACCACATGTATGACGACATCCCCTTCGGCTTCGGGGTGACCTGGCGCTGGGCCATGGAACTGGCCTTCGACCAGAGTCCGTACCATCATCCCATCGGAGGTCGCGACGAGAACTTGCTGGAACGCGACCGCGAGGACATCATGGCCTTCTACCGCTCGGCCTACCGGCCCGACAACATGACCGTGGTGGTCGTGGGCGATGTCGACCCCGACGATGCCTTTGCCCTGGTGCAAAAGAAGTTCACCCCCCATCCGGACCAGCACTTCGAGCCCGTGGACACACCCCGCACCCTGGTCAGCCTGCCCGCCACCGAGCCCGAGCACGACCGCTGCCGTATCCGTGTGGAGCAAGGTGACATCAAGCGGGCCTACTGCAAGCTTGTGTTTCCCGGGCCGGGAGAAAACGATCCCACCCGCCCGGTGATGAGCGTGGCCCGGCGAGTGCTTTCGGACGGCCGCAGCTGCCGGCTGTTCCGCCATCTCCAGGAGGAGCTCAAGCTGGTCGATGATTTTGCCCTGATGGCCGAGGCCGGCCCCCGCGAGGGCGTGATCATCCTGGATCTGGAAACCGATGTGGACCGGCTGCCGCGCGCCATCACCGCGGTGGCCCGGATCCTGACCGAGCTGGCCCAGGACGGGTGCACCGAAGCCGAGCTGGACCGGGCCCGCATCCGGGTGGCCCGCAGTTTCCTGTTCGGAGACGAGACCGTGCAGGGCCAGGCCTCGACCCTGGGCTACCACGAGGCCATGGGCGATCTGGAAGGGGCCTTCGCCTTCCCGGACCGCGTGGCCAAGGTCACCCGCCAGGATGTGGCGAGCCTGTGCCGCCAGCTGTTCCGCCACCAGGATCTCAGCTGTGTGATCTACCTGCCTCAGGGCACCGATCCGGCCGCTCTCGGAATTCCCACCGACCAGGACCAGCTCGAGGCCCTGCTGGAGGGTGCGCTATGCTACGATGACAATGTGGACGACCAGGAGGAGACGGCCCTGCCGGCGCCCCTGATCAACCTCAACCGACAGCCGCAGCCCACCGAGCCCGTGTTTGTGGGCCATCACCTGAACAACGGGGCGGCTCTGCACTACCAGGTGGATCACACCCTGCCCATCCTGGGGCTGACCATGACCGTCAAGGGTGGAGCCACCGGCGAAACGGTGACCAGCGCGGGCCTGTCCACCCTCATGCAGATGGTGCAGATCAAGGGCACCGGCAATCTGGTGAGCGAGCAGATCCATTCCACCCTGGAAGGTGAAGGGGCGTCGCTGTCACCGCGCACGGAGCGGGATTTCAGCGGCCTGTCTTTCAGTGGGCTGAGCGATCGCCTGGACCGGGCCGTGGCCCTGATGGGGCAGGTGGCCACCGCGCCCTCGTTCCCTCCGGAGGAAATTGAACAGGAAAGGCGCCTGGCCCAGGAGCAGCTGGCGTCCCTGGATGACAATCCCTTCCAGGCCGCCGCGGTGGAGATGCGCAAGCTTTTGTACGGCGACCATCCCTACGGCCGCCCCCTGGCCGGCACCCTGGAAAGTCTCCCCCTCCTGACGCGCGCCCACCTCCTGGAGCGCCACCACCAGGCCTGGACCGCGGCCAACCTGCAGATCGTCGTGGCGGGCAGCTTCGAACCCGAGCGCCTGTCCGACCTGCTGGACGAGGCGCTGCGTGATCTGCCCGCCGGGCATGCCCTGCCCGATCCGGCCCCGGGTCCGGCCCAGCACCCGTCAGGGGTTGTTTCGCGCAAGCTGGACAAGGAGCAGAATCAGAGTGTGGTGCTGGTGGGGTGGCCCGGAGTGACCGACCCCAACACCCACCGCCCTGAAATGCTGATGCTCAAGGAAGTGCTCAACGGCCAGGCCGGCCGTCTGTTCGAGCAGCTGCGCAACCAGCGCTCCCTGTGCTACAACACGGGCACCCTGAGCACGGCCGGTTTCGGTCAGGGCATGTTCCTGGGCTATGTGTTGACCGCACCCGAGACGGAAAATGATGCCCGCGAAGCCCTGGTGGAAGGGCTGGTGCAGATGACAGCCCAGGATGTCCCGGGTCCCGAGTTCAACCGGGCGCGAGCCAAGCTGATCGGCAACATCCTGGTGTCGTCTCAGTCCAACACGTCCAAGGTGGTGCGCGCCAGTCAGGACCTCCTGTTCGGGCGGGATCCCAACGGATTGCCCCAGCTGGTGGAGGGCATCCGGAACTGTACTCCTGCAGATGTGCGCCGCCTGGCCCAGGGGCTTTTCACCGCCAGCGATCGGTACGAGGTCACCATCGGGCCGTGATCTCGTTTGTTTTGCAAGCAAAGGCCGGCGGTCAAGCAGACCGCCGGCCATTTTTTATCGACAGAACAGGCAAAAACTACCGGACGGTGGCGTACCGGTCCGGAGCATCGGACATGTCGATCAGGATGGTGCGCTTCGAGAAATTCGCCCGATGGTTCACCCCTTCGGGGACCTTGTAGTAGTCGCCGGCCTCGTAGAGGTTGGTTTCGCCCTCGACCTCGATGGTCATTTCTCCGGAAACCACGATGCCCTGCTGTTCGCAGTGGGAGTGGTCAGGAAAGCTGACCCCTTCCTCGAACACGAAGAACACCAGCTGTCTCTCCTCATTGCGAAGGCAGTAGCCTTCCGCTCCGGCAATGGGCACTTCGACTTTGGGCAGGGAAAGAATTTCGCGGGGAAGCGTGGATTCCATATGTTGGATCCTCCTGGGAAGAACGCCGGCAAGGGATTTACGACATTATTAACAGAATCGGCTTGCTTGGCAAGTCCGGTTAAAATCTGGGCCCGATTCAGCGCCCATCAGGCGCATAATCGGCCCCGCGCATGGGCAAGGCCGGTCGGTCCGACGGGGTTTCCGCCGTCACCACCTCACCCACGAAACAATCATGATCTCCGGTCCGGAACACGTCCTGCACCTTGCAGAGAAACCGCGCCGCACAGTCCCGCACCGCCGGAATCCCCTCGCCTAGCAAGTCGTGGTCCACCTGGGCCCACTTGTCCAACTCGCGGCGGCTCTTCAAACCGAACAGTCGGGCCGCCGGCACCTGGTCGTCAGCAAGGACGGACACGGTGAAGTGGGTGGTCCCCTTCATCATTTCGTAGGTGTACCGCTCGTGGCCAATGCTCACCAGGATCAGCACGGGGTCGATGGACACGCGCGTCACCCAGGCAGCCGTCAGGCCACCCAGCACGTCGCCTTGCCGGGCACCGATGACAGCCACCGGTGCAGGAATACGCCGCAGGGCAGTATCCAGGATTTCCTTTTCCACAGAGGACTTGGGATGGTCGGTCATGTCGGGAGTCCGTCTTCCGGTGGCAGGGTTCAGGGGTCAGGTCAGGGAAAAGTCCGCCAGCACAGGATAATGATCCGAAGGTAGGGCACTTTCCCGGTGATCCAAGCCCGAAAAGTCGACCCGATCCACCTTGTGCACTTCCAGCTGGGGCCGATAAAACACGTAGTCGATGCGACGCGGCCCCATCAGATAATGTCCCATGCGATCGCGCAGGCCAAGGCCCCGAAAGGTGGCGCCCTCGGCGCTTTCCGGTCCATTGACCGATGACCAGGCATCATACATGGGTTCCAGGTCGCCCGCGGTGTCGCTCATGGCCAGGATCTCGGGGGAATCGGCCAGGGCGTTGAAATCGCCGGTGAGAAAAATGGGGGTGTCGGGCCCCATTTCCCGGACCTTGTCGCTGACGTACTGGCGCAGCAGATGAGCGCTGCGCTTGCGGTGCCAGCTGTTCACCGCCTCGAGGTGGGTGGTCCCGAACACGAAGGATTGATCGGACCCCGCCAGCTCGAAGGTGTTCCAGTTGACCACCCGCGGGCGGGTTCCCAGATGAAACTGCGAGGCGGGCACCTCGGGTGTGGGCGACAGCCACATGGTGTCCATCCCATTCTCGGGATTCACAGGACGCACCCGGTCCCGCTTGTAGAAGATGGCGCAGTACCAGTTGCTGGCGCTGTGGGCCATGCTCTGTCCCAGGTTGCCTTCGCCCACGAAATCGTAATCGGGCAGCAACTCCGACAGCTCATCCAGCTGGGCGTAGTTGGCTTCCTGGGTGCCCACCACATCGGGCTGCAGCGTGGTGAAAATCCGGGCGATATTGCGCTTGCGCAGACGCCAGGGATGACGACGACGCTTCTTGGTCGACGTCAGGAGATTGAAGGTCATGACACGGAGCTGGTCGGAGGTCAAAATTTATCTCCCAAACAGATCCAGCTGAGGCGGATCCTGGGGAAGGCGCAGAGCCTGCAGCACGCAGGAGGTCCACCCCACGCGGGTGTCCTGGGGCAGCTGCAGGGTTTGCACCGAAAATTCCTTGAGCAATTCGTCGATCAGCCGATCGATACCTACCTGGAATTCCACGGAGGTGTCCCGGGTTCCATCGAAAGTGGGCGCCTGCAAGATGGGCACCTTGACCAGCAGGTCGTAGGTGGTCAGCCAGTGGCGGATGAACGGTTCGATTTCGGGGCGCCGGCCCTCGGCGTGGACCAGGTAGGCATAGTTGTCCAGAACGGCCCGGTCACACACCACCACATCGTAAACCCCTTGCAGCTCGATCTCACGGGCCACCTGGGTGTGCAGAATCCAGTTCTGGGCATCGCCGGTGGTTTCCCGGTTGATGGGCAGCGGACAGTGGCGTGCCACCTCCTTGACCAGGTCCACGCTCAGGTCCAGGCGCTTGAGGGCCGCAGCCAGTTCGAAACACAAGGTGGTCTTGCCCACCCCATGGGAACCGATGAAAGCGATTTTACGCGTTGAAATCATGCCGCCAATGTAACTCTGTGCCGGGCCTTGTGTCCAGTGGCGCCCATCGGGTGTTGCCGAACGGGATTCCAGACGATAATATTGGCCGATATGGAAAGCGGTCGGGGGAATCCGCAAAAATATTATGGAGATACACCCATGAGTGATCACTGGAATGAAGCCAATGGTGGGCTCAGAGGAAGTACCTTTCTGCGCTGGGGAGCCCTGGCTTACGCCATCGCTTCCCTGGCCTATTTTTGCTCGCGCCTTTTGATTTCCGGCCCCCTGGGACCAGACAACCCCTATTTCCTGATGTCTCTTCTGACCTGGAACATGGCCCTCTTTCTGGTGGGTGCCGGCTTCCTCTGGACAGGGATCAATCCGTTCCTGAGCCGCTACGGCATCGGTGTGGGGCTGTTCATCGGGCTTCAGGCGGTCTACCTGCTGATCAGCATCATCAGTCCCAAGCTCCTGGTTCTTCCTCCCCCCGTCCTCACCGTGGGCCGCACCTTTCTGGTGGGCTTGTTTGCCGTGGTGGAGTGGAAACATCTGACCCGGTCCGGAGCCCTGTTGCTGGCCGCCGGGTCCTTCCTTCAGTTCATCCGGGTCTTCTTGCGGGGAATCGGAGTCTGGGAAACCATGCCCATGCCCTGGGATCCGGCCCTGAGCGCCCTGTTCATGATGATCACCGCCGGGGGGCTTTACATGGTGTCACGGGACCTTCGCAACCATGAGGAAGTGTGGGCGCGCGGCAACCTCCCCATGCGCAATGCCGAGTTTGCCTCCTTCAACAATCCCCAGCACCATTTTCGGGACGAAGATTCAGAGAAAAAGCCCGAATCCAGCGACTCGGGCTCTCCTCAATACCGCTGATCAGCCGGCCGCTCAGAAACTGTCGCGAAAACACACCTCGTCCAGGGGCACCTGCCCCCCGCGCACCCGCGCCGGCTCGGCCGCCTTGCCCACCGTCACGGCCATGACGATATCGTGTTCGGCCGGAAGCTTCACCAGCTCGGCCGCCTTGGCAAAGTCAAACCCGCTCATGGGGCAGGAATCGTAGCCCATGGCCTTGGCCGCCAGCATCACCGTCTGGGCCGCCATGCCCCCGGAGCGCAGGTTCTCGTCGCGCCGCTGGTCCACGTTGGCGTCGTAGTAGGACTTGATCATGGGCACCAGAAAGTCGCGGGTTTCCTGGGGCGCATTGGCCCAGTACCGCTCGGTATCCCTGGCATAGGCCATGCGATCACCGCACACCAGCACGATGGCCGAGCAGTCCGAAAACTGCGCCTGGTTCCAGCCCAGGGCACGGAAATCAGCCTTCACCTGGGGGTCGGTGATCACCACGAACCGCCAGTTCTGAATATTGAAAGCGGTGGGCGTGAGGATGACCGCTTCCATGAGCTGGGTGATCTCCTGATCCGTGATGACGTGATCGGGATCGAACTTCTTGACCGAACGCCGGCTGGCAATGGCTTCAAACGTGTCCAATGGATTTTCCTTTGGCTGAAGGCGGGATTTGAAGATCGTCTGCCATGATAAACCCGGGAGAAGTTCCTGCCACCGCCCGATTGATGACGGCCTGAAAAACCAGAAAGCCCAGGACGTACATGGCCACGTCCCAGGGATCGGCGGTGACCCGGCTGCTGAGGCGCGGCAAGATCCCCTCGAAGTAGAGGGAGAAAGCGGCCAGCGCCGCCAGTCCGTGACTTAATGGCAATGTCCGGGCTTGCCCCCCACTCGCCAGGCGATGAGCCAGCAACACGCCGGTCAACACCAGGGGCAGGCAGAGAAAATCATCGGCGTAAGACGTGATCAACCGGGGCATAACACCCAGCCCTTCCCACACCTTCAAGCAGACGAAGGCCCCCCCCAGCCCCAGAAACAGGGTCAGGGGAAGGCCTGACAATGGGAGCTTGGCCGGCGTCTTCACATGTTCAGGGCGGTGATCAGGACCATGGCCCCGCCCAGGATCAGAAGGGTCAGCAACCAGCCGCTGCGGGCGACATTCTTCATGGGGCTTCCTTTCAGATGAGACTTCTTGCCCCACAAAAGTAGAAGCCGCCCCACAGCGGCACAATCCCAAATTTAGCAGTCCTGCTGATCGCCCACTTGAAACAGACCGAAGAACGCACCCTGGGGATCCTGCATCACGGCGAAAAAGCTCCCGCCCGGTATCCCCGTGGGCGGCACCACCACCGTGCCCTTCTGCTCGGTGGCCCGGCCAATGATCGCGGCCATATCATCCACCTGGAAATACGCCATCCAGTGCGGAGGCACCGGCCCCATTTCGGCGGTGATCTCCATCATGCCGCAGCACATGGCCTCGGGGGTGTGGCCCATCATGTGATAGGTCCCCATGTCTCCCATGTCCATGGCCGAGGTGGTCCAGTCGAACAGTCCGGTATAGAAGGCCTTCGAAGCCGCGACATCGCTGGTCATGTGTTCGGCCCAGCACAGGGTGGCGTGCTCGTCCTTGCGCGCCGATCCGATGTGATCCTTTGCCTGCCACAGGCAACACACCGCACCCACCGGGTCGGCCACCACGCACATGCGTCCGTGCTCGAAAACATCCATGGGCCCCATGATGACCTTTCCGCCCAGCTCCTTCACCTTTGCCACGGCCTGGTCCGCGTTCTCCACGGTCAGATAGAGCGCCCAGTTGGGGGGCACACCGGCATCTGCCTGCTCCTGGGGCAACTTGTACAGGGCCCCGACCACGTCCCCATCTTTGAGGAACTGGGTGTAGATGCCGTGTTCACCCATGTCCTCGTCGCGTACATCCCAGCCGAACAGGCCCATGTAAAAATCGCGGGAGCCATTGGGATCAGGTGATGCCAGTTCCACGTAGGAAAATGTTCCGGGGCGGTGTTCCTTGAAAACGGTCATGTGCAGGTCCTTTCGAAAAGGGGCGAAGGAAGTCGGGAGAGGTCCGAATATCATATAAGAACTACGGGAATTCCGCGCCCTCGTAACCTTTCTCTCGGCCGGACGTTATTCCCATGGAAGCCCCCTCTTTTTGGTGGCATTATTCTGAACAAGGCTCGTCAAATTTCCTCCGGTTCAAGGAAGTCTCACATGAAGCGCCTGCCCCTCCTCATGCTGTCCACCTTGGGTCTGCTGCTGGCCCTCCATACCTCTCCTCTCCATGCCCAGGGTCTGGGATTGCCCACGCGAAACGCCGGGCTGGGCTTCGGCAACCTCAAGGACTTCACGGGAATTCGCTTCAATGTCGTGGACCGTGACGTCCAGCGTGTCTCGGGGATCAACACCACTTTCTGGATTCCCAGGGACAACGATCGGGCCGTTTACAAGGGCATCAGCCTGGGTCTGGTGGCCACCGGAGGCCGCCATCTCCAGGGTGTGGCGATCGGAGCCCTGGGCATCGGAGCCGAACGGGTGGAGGGTATTGCCCTGGCGGGACTGGGCACCGGGGCCACGGACCTGGACGGCATTGCCCTGGGCGGCCTGGGTCTGGGTGCGCACAACGTCAAGGGCCTTGTCATCGGTGGTCTGGGCCTGGGTTGCCACGATCTCGATGGGATCGCCATGGGCGGCCTGGGTGTGGGCGCTCATGACATCCGGGGTGTGGTGACCGGGGGGCTGGGTGTGGGCTGTCACGACTTCACGGGAGTGGGCGTGGGCGGCCTGGGCATCGGCGGACACGAGATGCGCGGCGTCTTCCTGGGAGGCCTCGGAGTGGGTGCCCACACCATCAAGGGAGTGGCCATTGGCGGGCTGGGGGTGGGTGCCTCCGAACTTTCCGGCGTCATGATCGGCGGGGTCATCGGGGATGAGCGTGTGTCGGGCCTGGCCCTTTCCCTGGGCTACCTGAAGGCCGAGGAAAGTTTCACCGGCCTGGGCACCGGAGCCTACACGCGCATCGAAGAAGCCACCGGCCTGATGATCGGTATTTTCAACCGGGCCGAGGTGTTGCACGGGGTGCAGATCGGGCTCCTGAACTACGCGGGAAACAACCCCGACGGCCTGCGCTGGGTGCCGGGCATCAACGCCCACTTCTGAGAGGGACAATTTGTTGCGTAAAACCGCAACAATTATTTTGCGCTGGGAGGTTTTCCGTTGTTTTTTTAACAACATCGTCACCTCCGAGACCAGCGGCGCAAAGGACCTCGCATGCTTCGGGCCCCCTCGAAAAGAACCACCATTGTTCTGTCTCTTTTGCTGATCCTGGTTGTGGCCATGGTCCTGGGCTGGTCCCGCATGATCAACCTGATGCTGCCTGCGGACAGCCGCCCGGCCACGGTGGCTTTCCCTGCCGCCCCGGGTGGGCCAGAGGCGGTCCGGACCGCCCTCGAGCGCCTGGGGAAAAATCACCCGGACCAGATGGCCGGCTTCGACCACATCGCCCACTTCGAAGAGGCCGGCATCACCAGCTACACCGGCCCCGCCACCTGCCTGGGCTGTCACGAGCAGCTGACCTACGAGGATCAGGAAGGCACCGCCCACACGGTGGATCTGATGACCAACCTGACCAGCTCGGTCCACTACCGCTTTTACGCCAAGAGCCATCCCAACGTATACGGTTTCAACGGCGAACTGGCCGACAACTTTGCCATGGGCAAGATCAATCGCCCGTGTCCCAAGCCGGGATCGTTCGCCATGACGGCCTGGGCCGAGATCGTGGTCACCACCGCCGGCGACACCCTGAGCGAGGGCTGCGGTCAGTGTCACATCGGTGGTCAGTACCAGGCCCCTCTGGGCGAGATGATGCCGCTGTACCGCACCCAGACCGCGGAGAAGGAAGCCATCGACTGCCTGATATGCCACAGCGTGGCCTATGACATGAATGTTCGGCAGGTGGTCATCGACCCCAATGGCCGCAAGCGCTGGGGGCAAGACCGCAGCCTGGCGGCGGCGATGTCCGTGGGCACCCCTACCTCACAGGCTTGCCTGCGTTGTCATCAGCACAACTTTGGCGGCGATGTGTACGTGGAATCCACGGCGCCCGACCACATGGAAAGCCTGCTCAACCCCGGCACCACCCGGCCCCGAGTCATGCATCCGGGCAGCAAGCGGGGCACGCCGTTTTCTCCCGAGTGGGATGTGCATGCGGCCGCTGGCGTGGCCTGCATCGAATGCCACCACGCCGAGGGCCACCTCATGGCCAAGGGCACCCACACCACCACCATGATGGCCAACGATCTGCCTCAGGTGGAGGTCGACTGCCTCGATTGCCATGACAATCCTCCCCACGACAGCACCACGGCCGTGGGACGGGATCTGAACGCGCATCAGGACCGCCTGGCCTGTCAGGTGTGTCATATTCCCTCGCTGCATCCGGACAATGTCACCCGCCGGGATTTCAGCGTGACCGAGTTCGAGGAGGATCCGGGAATCTACATCTACCACGATGAGGAGAAATCGCATCTCCCGGGCGAGGGCCTGGCCTATGTGTGGTGGAACGGAGACTGCACCTTCCTGGGCAACCCCATTGGCGACAATCCCAATGGCGCGGGCCTGTACCGCTTCTACACCGCCGAGCACCGCTGGCCCGAGTTTGCCGATTTCGATTACGAGAGCTGGTATGAAGAAACCATGCGCCCCATCGCCCGCGCCGGTCGGCCTTCCAAGCTCTATGCCATGAAGAAATTCAATGGCCGGCAGCATATCGACCTGGGCAACATCGGCCCCTTTGGCGGCATGTTCGTGCCCTACAACCTGCCCGAGTACTACAAGTTCGGCAAGCCGGAGCAGGCCGCCCGCCTGGAAGTGGACAAGGGCATGATGGGCATGATGTACGGCCTGATGTTCAAGTACTACATGCTGGACCGGTTCATGTCCTACATGGCCATCGACGGCTGGAACACCGACGCCTACAGCGATGTCAGATCGGGCCGCAACATCGAGGCCCGCTGGTTGCCCAACGATGCCATGCTGGAGGTCAGCCACGCGATCAGGCTGGAGGGCGCCTTGACCTGCCACAACTGCCATGGTCCCGACGGTGTGCTGGATTGGAAACAGCTGGGCTACACAGACGAAGAGGCCGCGAAGCTATCGCGACCTCATGGGGAAACCGAAGAACAGGCGGCGGAGTTTTTCCCCGCCCTGGACAGCGGCGACCCGGTGAACGAGTAACCTCTACCAGTATTTTTCCGCGTGGATCTGACCGGGCTGGGACTTGGTGTGCTCCCGAAAACCTTCCTCCCCCAGTCGGGAGATCATCGCCTCGATCATGGCGGGATTCCCGCAAAGTAGGATGTGCGTGTTTTCGGGCGTCGGTTTTTTATGCAGCGCCTGTTCCACCAGACCGCGATCCCACAGATCCTGCACGTAGCCGGTTTGACCGGACCAGGGAACCAGCTCCTCATCAGGGCGGCTGATCACCGGGATGTAATGGAAGGTGGGGCAATAGCGCTGCATGGCGATCAGCTCGCCGCGGTAACCCAGATCCCAGCTGTGGCGCGCGCCCAGCAACACCACCGTGTGGATATCCAGCTTGCACTGCAGTTCGCCCCGCAACATGCTCATGTAAGGAGCCAAACCGGTTCCGGTGCCCACCAGGATGAGGTGATGATCTTCCGGCACCTGATCCAGGGTAAACATCCCCGTGATGCGTGACCCCAGATGTACCATGTCCCCGGGCTGGAGCGCAAAAAGCCGGGGAGTTAACCCACCGGACTGCACCAGGGTGACATAGAACTCCAGGTAACCACTGTCCTCAGGCGCCGAGGCCACGCTGTAGGCACGGCGGATCATCTTGCTCGGATTCTGGCTGGGCGGTTCCGGGTCGGACAGCAAGGTACGGGGTGCCGATTCAGGCAAACCCAGCACCGCGAACTGACCCGCTTCCCACTTTGGTAATTCCCACCCGTCGGGAGCCACCCTGAGGATGATCAAACCTGAAGCCACTTCGGTGCGGTGTGTGACGATGGCGTTCAACTGAGGCGGCATTCCTGGCATCACCTTTCCACGAAGAAATCGAAAATATTTCCCAATTTGCTGCTGTCGGCCTTGAAGATCTCGGTGTACTTGCAGCGCTGACAGGTCACCGTGGTAAAGCGTTTTGTTTGGATATCAAACAACTTTGTCAGAAAACCGCCAGTTGCCCGGAACTCATCGGTCTCGAACGAGGTGTTTTCGCATTTGGGGCACTTGTAGTTGAGACTCATGATGACCCTTTCGGTTGGCAAGGGAGGGAGGTTGCCGGATATACCCGCCAACGAGCCCTTTATTCGCCAGGGACATCGGGCGCCCTGGGCCATCATGCGCTGTCGGTGTTCCCCCTCACCACGAACTGTGGTGAACCATCACACTCCCATCCCCCTGTCAGCCGCCGCGATTTCGCAATATATCATCACCCACCAACAACTTGCAAATCTGGCACCTGACTATTTTCCCCGGAATGCTCCTTGCGCTGGTGAACCAGAACCTCGGACCCCAACAAGGAGTATCCCCCATGCGGATTTCACGATCTTCACGCGAAGGCACTGGCCTGATCCTGTTCCTGGCTACGGCCCTGCTGATCCTGATTCAACTCGGTGGCTGCAGCGACAGCGACACCAGCCCCACGGGTGTTTCCCGGAATGAACCGCCGGTCATGCCCCAGGCGGACCAGCTGACCTTCGATTTCAGCTTCTTCGCCAATGCCGACCAGCTGGATGCGGACCAGGAGAAGGGCGCCGGTCCTCATGACAATTTCATCAACGCGTATTTCCGGACGGTCATTCTGGACGCCATGGCTCACCTGGTCCTGGCCCCGCCCGTGGCCGCTTTCTCGGCGGCCGTCCATACCGTGCCGGTGGCTCAGCCCGATGGCGCCTGGGTCTGGACCTACCCGTGGAAGGGGCCTTACGGAAATATCATGATCGTGCTGCGCGGACGGCCCAGCGGCCAGGTGGTCGAGTGGGAACTGTCCCTGGCTCCCGGCAAGAAAAGCCGCAGCGACGTGTGGTTCTCCGGAACCACCAGCGGCGATGGCAACGAAGGGCACTGGGTTTTCCATGACCTGGACAGCCCCGACCAGCCGGTCAGCGGCGAGATTGCCTGGGGCCGCCAGGGCAACGGCCGATTCCTGGAGTTCGTGTCCCGCGAACCCGGCGAAGAAGGCAACACCCTGCGCTTCCTGGACGATGCGCCCAGTTTCCGGATCGATTACCGGCCCGGCGACGACACCCCAGCCAGCTTCATTTGCTGGCATGCCCAGGGCCACGGCAGCCTGCAGGTGCCCGACTACAATGGCGGGCGCGAGGCCTGCTGGGACAGCTACTTGCTCGATACCGTCTGCCCCTGATCCCGTGCACAAGACAAAGGGCCGCCCGCAAGGGTGGCCCTTCTTTCTGTTCAGCCGGATGTCAGAACCAGAAGGAAAGCCCCAACCCCAGCCGCCAACCCTGGCTGGAGGCCCGCACCTTCCAGCTCTCTGGTTCATCGGCCAGCACATCCGATTCGTTGTCCACCTCGAGGTGGTTGGTGAAGGTGGCCAGCCCCTCCAGCTCCAGCGAGAACCGCGGACTGAGCCTTGCGGACAACCCTACCCCAAGGATGGCCGCCGTGCCGAAGGAAAGGACGTGCCCTTGCCCCTCCGGATACTGCAGGTCCCACCCGCCGCCGCCGAATCCCCCGCGCACGAAGGGTTGCAAGACGTGGCCGTTCCGGAAGAAAACCGACCCGTTGATCAGGGCCCAGGAGCCCAGCATATTGCTATCGTCACCAGCGATGTCGTGCTCCGCCGCGGTGACCTGCAGGTCCAGCAGGAAGCGATGGCCGAACATCCGGCCCACCACGAAGCCCCCGCCTCTCCCCTCTTCGGACACCGCACCGGCCAGAGGAAGGTCTCGGCCGAACACATCGAACTGGTCATTCCAGGTGCTCGCCCCATGCAAACCGAACCGCCAGTTGCGCTCCTTCTCCTGCGCGGGAGCAGCCAGGGCCGACACCGCACAGCAGAGCAGGCAGGCCGCAAGAACCCATGAGATGTGAGCACGGGTCATCACGATGCGTCCTGTTCGTCATCAGCCCCGGAGGACAGCCCGTAGGCATGAATTTTCTTGTGCAGATTGGTGCGGTCGATAGCCAGTAGCCGGGCGGCGGCGGACACGTTGCCACGGGCTTGATCCAGGGCCGCCTTGATGTGCGTTTTTTCAAATTCCTTCCGGGCCTCGGCAAGCCCGCCGGCCGCCTGCAAGGCAGACAGATCAGCGGCGATCCCCAGCTGCGAGGAGGCCACAGGGGAGCCGTGATCCCCACCGATGCCGCATCGTTGCAGATCGTCGACCTCGATCACATCGCCCAGAGCCAGGATGGCCAGCCTTTCGACGGCATTGCCCAGCTCACGGACGTTTCCGGGCCAGGCATAGGCCGCCATGCGTTCCAGCGCCCTGGCACTGAAGCTGCGCTGGGACAGACCGTTCTCGTCCAGGTAACTGGCCAGGAAATGCTCGGCCAGAAGGGGAATATCTCCCGGTCGACGGCGCAAGGGCGGCACCTCCAGGGGCACGACATTGAGGCGGAAAAACAGATCCTCCCGGAAATTCCCGGCCTGCACCTCTTCGGCCAGATTCTTGTTGGTCGCCGCCAGCACACGAACGTCCACGTTGATGGTCCGGTTGTCGCCCACCCTCTCGATTTCACCTTCCTGCAGGGCGCGCAGCACCTTGGCCTGGGCCTTGAGGGACATGTCCCCGATCTCGTCCAGGAACAGGGTGCCGCCATCGGCCTGGAGAAATTTGCCGTCGCGCGACTGGGTAGCCCCGGTGAAGGCCCCCTTGACGGCGCCGAACAGCTCGCTCTCGATCAGTTCCTCGGGAATGGCCGCGCAGTTCACCTTCACGAAAGGACGGTCGGCCCGGTTGCTGCTCTGGTGCACGCCCCGGGCCACGAGTTCCTTGCCTGTCCCGCTTTCGCCGGTGATCAGAATGCGCGCCGAGGTGGGTCCCACGCGCTCGATGGTCTGGCGAATGACCGCCATTTCCTGGGACTGTCCCACCAGCAGATGCCGCTTGCCGACCTGGCTGCGCAGGGCCTTGACCTCACGGCCCAGCTTGCGCACCGCCAGTGCATTGCGCACCGCCAGCAGCAGACGTTCCTTGCCGATGGGCTTCTCCAGAAAATCGAAGGCCCCGTGCCGGGTGGCTTCCAGTGCGGTGGCGATGGTGCCATGGCCCGAGATCATGATCACCGGAAGCTCCGCATCCTCGGCCCGCACGGCCTTCAGCACCTCCAGGCCGTCGATCCCGGGCATACGGACATCCAGCAGCACCAGGTCGGGACGTCGCTGGTGGTACTTCTCCAGCCCTTCCTCACCGGTCTCGGCCACTTCCACCACATACCCCTCTCCCCCCAGGACCATCTGGAAGGTCCGGCGAATATTTCTTTCGTCATCGATGATCAACACCCTGGGTTCCATCATTCCTCTTCCTCTATGTTTTCCGCAGGTCGGGTCAAGGGCAGTTCCAGGTCGAAGGTGGTGCCCTCGCCAGGAGTGCTCTGGACGGTGATGCGGCCGCCATGGCCGATCACGATCCCTTCGACGATGGCCAGTCCCAGGCCCATGCCGTCGCTCTTGGTGGTGAAGTCCGGCTCGAAGATGCGGGCCTGGTTCTCCGGAGAAATGCCGATCCCTTGATCGCTGATCTGCAGGGCCAGCCCGGGGTCGATTGCCCGGACAGCGATGGCAACTTTCTCCGGGCGACCAGCCTGGCGGCAGGCGGTCAGACCGTTGTCGATCAGGTTGACCAGGGACCGACGAAGGGCCTCCGAGTCGAACCAGCCGGTCATGTTGGTGTCGGGATCGGGAAGCTCCAGGCGGTCGGCTCCGTACAGCTGTTGCAGGTCTACCAGCAATTCCATCAGGTCACCGGGCCGCGGCTTCGGCTTGGGCAGACGGGCAAACTCGCCGAACTCCTTGACCAGGTTGCGCAGGCTCTCCACCTCTTCACCCACGATCTCGGCCACCTCGTCCAGCAGGGCCTGGTACTCGGCATCATTTCCTTCATATTTGTCCCGCACCTGGTTGACCGCCAGCAGGATGGGCGTCAGGGGGTTCTTCACCTCGTGGGCCAGAGTGCGCGCCATGCCGCGCCAGGCCGCCGCGCGTTCCAGCCGGGCCAGGTCTCGGCGCTGATCGGCCAGACGACTGACCATGGTGTCGAAACTGGCCACCAGTTCGCCCACTTCTCCGGTACCCTGGTGGGGTATCCTGAACTCGAGGTCGCCCGCCCCCACCCGGCGCGTGGCACCCACCAGCAAGGCCAGCGGCCCGGTGATCCGGCGCGACCAGAAATAGGCCGCCGCCAGCGCCACCAGCAAGAGCAAGCCGTAAACCAGCAGAAAAGGCCCCACAAAGCTGAGGATCACCCGGTCCTGCTCGTTGCGCACCGTGCGCACCAGGCTCAACCCGGTGGTCAGATCCTCGGCCCGCTCCACCATGCCCGCAGGCAGGGGTTTGATCCAGGAGCGCACCGGCTTTCCGGGATCTTTCATCTGCAACAGGAGGGTGTCCCCGAGCCGCTGTATACGAGGGGCTCCATCGTCTCCGGTGCTTTCTCTTTCCAGGGCGTCCCTCAAGTTGTTTCGCGCGCTCAGATAGGCGGTGAGCTGTTCGGGAGATTGCGGGCGCCCCTCGGCATCCAGCAGGATCCGGTCGGCCTGACGGGACGAGGGACTTTGAGCCTGGATCAGCAACAGGTCACGGAGCTCACGTAGATGGGCCCGGCTCTCTTCCAGGCCCGCATCCAGAGCTTTTTCAATGGGATCGGCAATGGCCGGCCCGAAACGTCTTTCCAGCAGGTTGCGCACAACCAGGGAAAGCGGCAGAGTGGGCAACAAGGCCACGATCATGAACGACACGGCCAGGCGGGTGCTGATCCGGTTCATGGCGTCACCCCCTCGAACAGATCCGTGCGCGTGAACCAGGCAGAAAGCCGGCCTTGACCATCCCGGGTTTCTTCGCTGCCCTTGTAGAAGAGACGGATCAAGCGCCCCAGGGAGACGGAAGCCTCCTGAGCATCCTGTCCTTCCCGGCGAGAACTCCGGGACCCGACGATCACATCTTCCACCCGCTTCTGTTCCGCCGGAGCCAGGGTGTGGACCACCAGACCGACCTGGACGCGGTAAAGGGTGCCGGTCCGCATGGTGGCCGCAGGAGTCACGGGAATGCTTTCCAGTTCGGCCAGGTAGGCCTTCAGGTCGGTCAGGGACTGGAAGCGCCGTTCCCGGCCATCCATACGCACCGAGAACACCTCGTCCCACAGATCGAACCCCATGCGCAACGAGAGCGACTGGCTGACCACCGGACGCCCCTCCTCGTCCAGCAGGGCGACCTTAAATTCCACCGCCGATTCCAGGCCCGACTGCATGGTCTGCAGCTGTTTCTCACCGGGCAGGCCCTGGGTCCTCAAGTGGCAGATCACCGTGTCGCCCGCCAGGCCCGGGATGACATCCAGCAGGCGGGCGTTTTCCTGCGCCCAGCCCGGGGACAGACCCGCACCCCAGATCAAAAGACCGAGCAGCATGCCCCCTCGCCACTTCATCAGAACGACCACCCGATGCTGGCGGTCACCTGGAAATTCATGTCCACGGGACGATCGGTCAGAGGGAAACCGACATCCACACCCACCCAGTCCAGCCACCAGACCTTCCAGCGCACCCCATAGCCCGCACCCAGGGCCACGCCGGAATAGGGATCGGGTTGCCCGGTCTGGCCCGAGGCCCCCGCGTCCAGGAACAGCACACCGGTCAGCTTGCTGCCCTGAGCATTGCTCAGAATCGAGGTGCGGTATTCCAGCGAGCCGGACACCAGCCAGGTATCGCCGCCGGGAGCGGACAGGGCGTGCACCGGGAACCCCCGCACACTGTAGACGCCGCCCAGGAAAAGCCGATCGTAGAAGGCGGCCTCGTCGCCCACCCAGGCGGTGCGCATGCGTCCGGCCAGGACACCGCCGGGGATTTCCTGGAACTTGCGCAGATCGACCTGAAGACCCAGGTGGCTGCGATCGCCCTGGAAGCTGAAGGTGCCCTTGGCCCGCCCCCAGAACCCGCCCGTGGGCGTGCCCGCCCGCAGGATCTTCGATCGGGTGTCGTACTGCCAGTCGGTGTGCAGGACCGCGCGGAAATCGGTGCCCAGGGCCTCGCGCACCGGCTCGGGAAGATCTTCTGCCGGCACGGATTGCCCGTCCTCCAGGGTTCCATCCTCGGATCCCAGTTGGACGCTGGCCGAGTTGGCGACATCGATCGCCTCGAGCCGGATGCCCACCTCGGCCCGTCCGGTGGTGCCCAGGCGTCGGCCGTACACCGACCCCGCACCCCCGGAATAGACCGTGTGGCGATACTCCATGCCCTTCCAGAAATAGGGCCGGTCGGTGCTCAAGCTGGACAGCTGGGCTGCCCAGTAGGTGCGGCTGTCGCCCACCGGGGGCTGCTGGTAGCGTAAAAGGACCCCACTGTGGCGAAATCCGATGCGGAACTGGAAGTCGAACAGGCCGCCCCGACCCAGGGGATTGTCGTAGGACAGCATGGCGGGCACCAGGTACCAGCCATCCAGGTCGGTGTTGCCCGCGGCCCAGCGGAAATCGAAGGCGTGCTCTTCCACCTCGAGCACCAGGATCAGCCGACCACGCGCCGACCCGGGCATGGTGAAAAACGAAACCGCGCGAAACAGGCCGCCCTCTTTGAGCTGGCCCACGGCCTGGATGAGCGATTGCTGGGTGATTTCCTGGCCGGGCTGCAGCCCCAGGTAGCGATAGACCGTGGTCATCGGCGTGCGGGTGGCTCCCTGCAGGCGAACCTCGTCCAGGATCAGCTGCTGGCTCGCGGCACGCGCGGGAACCGGATCCAGAATCTGGGCTGTGCCTGTCCCCGTCGCTCCGGTGATCAACAGAACCAGCAGCATCGTCAGCCAACGCCGCAACCGGCAGGACGGGTGATCCTGCCGGTTCGGCCGCCGCCTGGCGACGAGGGATAAGTTGATTTCGGTGCGGTTCATCGTGTCACTCCAGCTCAGGTGCCCATGATGCCTCAATGAACGGTGGGGCACAACCCGAGATCAGGTGGTGCCCCACTTTCGCGAATCAGGGATGCAGGGTGAACTGGATGGAGAAGGTGCCCGCTCCGACGGCGTCCTCGCTGTAGCCGGTCAGGCCGCCGGCTTCCATGCCGAACCCGTCAAAGGCCACACCCAGGGCGGTTTTCTCTCCAATGCGCCAGTCGTAACCCAGACCGAACAGGGCGGCGAACTTGCCTTCGAGCTCGACCTTTTCGCGGGTGTCGGGGTGGATGAACTGGCCGCCACCGGCACCCAGCCCCATGCGGACGAAGAACCCGTGGCCGACGGGATGCCAGGTGCCCACGACCAGGCCGGCGCCCACGCCCAGATCTTCATCGGTGTCGCCGTAGTTGGGGACACCCATCCCGATGCCTTCAAGGCTGATGGCCCACTTGCTGTTGATGGCATAACCCACCCGGAAGGCCCCCATGGCGCCGTACTCGCCTTCCTCGGTGGTGGATCGCTTGCCTTCCTCCCAGGCGGTGTAGGTTTCACCCGAACCGGCGTTGATGCCCAGGAACCAGCCGTCCAGGGGTTCGCGGTCGCTGTTGCTTTCCGCGCGGGCTCCGGTGGCCGAAAGGGCCAGCAAGAGCAGGGTCAGGGCGAACAGGGACTTCAGTTGAGTGCGCATTCCGTTGGTCATGGTCGTTCCTCCTGAAAGGGGATGGGGTTCATGCTTTCAGGTGGGGTATTGCAGGAGCGGTGCCAGGGGAAACTGAGGGTAAGTCCGGGCCGCGATCATGGTAAGTCTTTTGTTTTAAGAACATTAAGAGAACAAAGCTCCGCCTTACCACTGTGCCTTTTCACCACACCTCCAGAGAAACTGCGGCCCAACGTCACACGTCCAGGCGGGCCAGAAGCTTGCTGTAGATGCCATCGAAGCCGCCGTTGCTCATGATGAGGATGACATCGCCTCGGTGGCACGCCGCTCCCAGATGCTCCACCATGGCATCCACCCCGCCTTCGGCGCTGAAGGTCTGCGCGGCGGTGCCCTGAGCCACGAGGGAGGCCACCACCTGGGCCGAGGAGAAGCGCTCGTCTTCGGGAATGCGGCTCTGATCGAAAGGGTGGGCCAGCAGAACGGTGTGGTCGCCCTTCAGGGCCTGCACATAATCCTGCTGGAAAATATTGCGCCGGGTGGTGGCGCTGCGCGGTTCGAACACCACGAACAGCCGGCGGCCGGGAAAGCGCTCGGCCATCGAAGCAATGGTCAGCTGCACGGCGGTGGGATGATGCGCAAAGTCCTCCACCACGGTGACGCCACCGGGTTCGCCGATGATCTCCTGCCGACGCTTGACGCCGGCGAAGGTGGCCAGGGCCTTCTTGACCAGATCCAGATCCCAGCCCTCGGCGCGGCACATGACGTACACGCCCAGGGCGTTGAGGATGTTGTGGCGGCCGAACTGGGTCAGGGTCAACTGGTCGAGTGCTTGGCTCTGGGGGTCCAGGACCTCGAAGGTGCAGGTGCCCTCGGCCACTGAAACCTCCCCCACCTGGAAATCGCCCTGCTCCCAGCCGTAGCTCAGGCGATCGCCCTGAGTCTGGCTGGCCAGGATCGCGGTGATGTTCGGTTCCTCGGCAAAATAGACCAGGCGACCATGGTCGGGAATCAAGGCCAGCAGCTTGCGGAACTCGCCCTGGATCTGGGCCACATCCTGGTAAATGTCGGCGTGGTCGAATTCCAGGCTGGTCAGCAGCACCTTGCGCGGCCGGTAGTGCACGAACTTGGGCACCTTGTCGAAGAAGGCGGTGTCGTACTCGTCGCCTTCGATGGCGAACACCTGGCCGGCAGGGGCGCGGAACGACCGGGGAAAGTTGCGGGGAATGCCCCCGATCATGAAACCCGGCTCAAGATCCAGGCATTCCATGACCCAGGCCAGCATGGCCGTGGTGGTGGTCTTGCCGTGAGTGCCGGTCATGACGAAGGCTTCACGGTCGCCGATGACGAACTGTCCCATCGCTTCGGGCAGGGACGTGTAGGGAATGTCCGAGGCCATCAGGGCGATGGCCTCCTCGTGCTTGGCCGTGATGACGTTGCCCACAATGACCAGGTCAGGCGCCGGCTCCAGATTTTCCGCACGGTACCCCTGCATGATCCCGATGCCCAGCTCTTCCAGCTGGGTGCTCATGGGTGGGTAAACGCTCTGGTCGCTGCCGGTGATCTGAAAACCGCGGTCCTTCAGGAGGCCCGCCAGGGAGGCCATGGCCGTGCCGCAAATGCCCATCAGGTGGATGTGCGCGCCGGGGGCGATCTGGTCCCAGGTGGTCAGTTTCATGCGTCCGCTCCATCGGAAATACTTCGGGCCGCTGCTTCGCCTGCCATCCAGCCGGTGGCAAAGGCGCCCGTCATGTTGTAGCCGCCGGTGTCGGCGTCAATATCCAGCAACTCGCCCACGATGTACAGGCCCGGCACCAGGTGCGACTCCATGCTGTGGGGGTCGACCTCGGCAGTGTCCACTCCCCCCGCGGTGACGATGGCCTCCTTGAAGGCGCCGTAGCCCGTGATGGGGAAACGGTAGTCCTTCAGCCAGGTGCGCAGGGCCTTGCGCTGCTGGCCCGTGACCTGGTGGCGCGGTGTATCAGCCGGCACCCCCAGAATTTCCAGGGCCGGGGGGATGAGCTTGGCCGGCAACAGACCCGCCAGCAAGTCGCCCCAGGTGGGGATGTCCTTGTTTTCCAGGTCGCGCATCAGCCGCGCGTCCAGCTTCTTGTGGTCCAGGGCGGGCTTCAGGTCCAGCCCCAGCTCCAGCTGGTGCCCCTCATCGAAGGCCTTCACCGCGATGCGGCTGACCTCGAGAATGACCGGCCCCGACAGTCCCGTCTTGATGAAGGTGAGCTCGCCGAACTCGCGGCACTTCAGCTTGCCATCGATCCAAAGGGTGATCTCGATGTTGCGCAGGTTCAGGTAGCCCACGCCTTCAGGAGGAGCCCCCTTGGCGATCAGTGGCACCAGGGAGGGCCGGCAGGGAGTGACCGTGTGGCCCATATCGCGCACCAGATCGTAGCCATCGCCCGAGGATCCGGTGGCCGGGTAGCTCTTGCCGCCGGTGGTCAGAATGACGGCGTCGGCGGTCAATTCTTCGCTGCCGCGGTCCCCGCCACTGCCTTCCTTGCCATGCTGATCAAACAGGTCGTAGTGCAGGCCCGCCACCTGACCATCGGCCAGGTCGATGCCTCTGACCCGCGCCCCGGTGATCACCCGCGCGCCCATGTCCTCGGCGTAGGCCAGCAGGGTCTCGGCCACCTCGACCGCGCTGTCGCTTTCGGGAAAAATGCGACCTCCGCGCTCGATCTTGGTCTTCAGGCCGCGCCCGTTCAGGAAGGTGATCAGGTCTTCCGAGGGAAAACGCCCCATGGCCTGTCGCAGGAAACGGCCCCGCCGGTTGAAATGCTTGAGAAA
>JAZBOO010000263.1:0-9329 GCA_036351155.1 Candidatus Krumholzibacteriia bacterium
CCTCAAAATCCTCAAGGTGATCAAGAACCTCTACCCTGACCTGCCCGTGCTTGTGATCACCGGCTTCGGGGACGAGCGGCTCGAAATCACCGCCATCTCCGAACACAACACCGGATATCTTGACAAGCCCTTCGAGATCTCTGACCTGGTGAAGGGGCTGGAAGAACTGACTCCCGGGCAAACCTCCACCGACTCGCCTGCCAGCGCGGGCGATGAGGGCATGCGCGAATCGGTGAGCGCCTACCTGACAGTCAACGTGACCGACCACAGCCGTAGCCTGGAGATCTACGACAAGCTGTACCACATGGACGGGATCGTCAGCTGCGATGCGGTGCGCGGAGATTTCGACATCATCCTGCTGGTCCAGGGCAAGAGCATGGACGAGGTGCAGGAGATCTTCGCGCGCATCGGTCAGGTTGAAGGCCTGGAAGTCCTCTCCATGAGCCCCGTCGAGCGGCCCAAGCTCGACCGTGACGTGGACCACTTCATCGACAGCTACCGGAAGGCCGTGCACACCGAGGGTGCCGGCACCGCCAGCCAGCAGCCCGGCACCATCAGCTACATCATCGTGGACATCGATCCCGACGCCATCCAGAAAATCTACACCACCGTGTTCTTCGTGGACGAGGTGGTTTTCTGCGACGTCATCGACGAGGGCACCAAGCTGGTCGGCATGGTCACCGGCTTCGGCGCCATGGGGCGTACCCCCCGGATCATCGAGAAGCTCTCCCAGATCGACGGCGTGCTGCGGGTCCGGGAAGCCAAGGTGATCAAACTGATCGAGGATTGACGGCCTTCCGCTGGAAGGCCTGGCTTCTGCCCTGGAATCGCCGGCGCTCTCCCCTGGCGCCGGCGATGCACCGTGAAAGGAACTTTGCATGGCGACCAAGCAGGAGAATTTCAGCTACAGACTTTGGCGATACGACGGAGCACCGGGTGAACTGATTCCCCTGCTGCAATCGGCCCAGGACCATTTCGGATATATCCCCCGCCGCGCCATCAGCTACATCTCGAGTGTGACCAGTATCCCCGAATCGGAAATTTACGGGGTCATCACCTTCTACAGCCAGTTTCGTCTGCAGCCCATGGGCAAGTTCGTGGTCCGCGCCTGCGCGGGCACGGCCTGCCACGTGTCCGGCGCCAAGATGATCATCGAGACGATCGAGGACGAGATCGGCGTGGGCGTGGGTGAAACCAGCGAGGACGGACTGTTCACGCTCCAGACGGTGGCCTGTATTGGCTGCTGTTCGCTGGCGCCGGTGGTCATGGTCAACGAGGACACCCACGGATCGCTGAACCCGGCCTCGACCAGAAAGCTGGTTCGCAAGGTGGCCAGGGAAGCACGAAAATCCGAACCGAAGAAATCCGAGTAGCGGCACCTATCGAGGACTGACGGCCGCCAAGGCAGCCGTACAAGGAGCGTCTTTTCATGAAAAAACTCATCGTGGGCATGGGCACCTGTGGCCTCTCGGCCGGAGCACAAGCCGTTTACGACCGCCTGGGCGAACTGGTGGCCGAGTATCCCGACCAGTGCGAGCTGGGCATCACCGGCTGCATCGGCATGTGTTTCCGGGAACCTCTGGTCGAGGTGAACGACGGCAAGAGCCGCGTCATCTACGGAGGGGTCGACACCAAGGCCGCCGAGCAGATCGTCCTGAAGCACGTCCTGAACGACGAACGTATCGTGGACGAGAACCTGGTCTATGCCATCGAGGAAGACGCCTCCACCCTGGGCGACGAAGCTCAGTACATCGACCTGCAGGAACGCATCGTCCTGCGGAACTGCGGGAACATCGATCCCGAAAGCATCGACGAGTACATCGCCACCGGCGGGTACGAGGGCGCGCGCAAGGCGCTGCTGGACCTCACACCCGACCAGGTCATCCAGGAGGTCAAGGACTCGGGCCTGCGCGGCCGCGGCGGTGCCGGTTTCCCCACCGGCCTGAAGTGGTCCTTCTGCGCCGGGTACGACGGCGACCAGAAGTACGTGGTTTGCAACGCCGACGAGGGCGACCCCGGAGCCTTCATGGACCGGGCGCTGCTCGAGGGCATGATCGTTTGCGCCAAGGCCATCGGCGCCACCTTCGGCTACATCTACTGCCGGGCCGAGTATCCCCTGGCCATCAAGCGACTCGAACTGGCCCTGGCTGCCGCCCGTGAAAAAGGATTCCTGGGCAAGGACATCATGGGCTCGGGCTTCGACTTCGACATGAAGATCAAGCAGGGCGCGGGCGCCTTCGTCTGTGGTGAGGAAACCGCCCTGTTCGCCTCCATCGAGGGCCAGCGCGGCATGCCCCGCATTCGCCCGCCCTTCCCCGCCGAAGCCGGACTGTGGCAGAAACCCACCAACAACAACAACGTCGAGACCTACGCCAACATTCCCTGGATCATGCGCAACGGCGCGGCCGAGTACGCCAAGTTCGGCACCGAGAAGAGCAAGGGCACCAAGGTGTTCGCCCTGGCCGGACGTGTGGCCAAGGGCGGCCTGGCCGAGGTGCCCATGGGCACCACCATCGAGGATCTGGTCTTCAAGATCGGCGGCGGCATCAAGGAAGGCGGCACCTTCAAGGCCGTGCAGATGGGCGGACCCAGCGGCGGCTGCATCCCGGCCGACATGAAAACCACGCCCGTCGATTTCGAATCCATTCCCAAGACCGGCGCCATCATGGGCTCCGGCGGCATGGTCGTCATGGACCAGACCACCTGCATGGTCGAGATCGCGCGCTTCTTCCTCGAGTTCACCCAGAGCGAGAGCTGCGGGAAGTGCACCTTCTGCCGCATCGGCACCCTGCGCATGCTGGAGATCCTGGAGCGCCTGGTGCACGGCGAGGGCACGCCCGAGGATATTCCCAAGCTGGAAGAGCTCTCGGTGCGCATCAAGGAAGCCAGCCTGTGCGGCCTGGGCCAGACCGCGCCCAACCCGGTGCAGACCACCCTGCGCTACTACCTGCACGAATACGAGGCGCACATCCGCGACCACAAGTGCCCCGCGGGCAGCTGCCAGGCCCTGGTCGATTTCTTTATCGATGGCGAACGATGCAACGGCTGCACCGTGTGCGCCAAGAACTGCCCCGTCGACGCCATCGCCGGCATCAAGAAGGAAATCCATATCATCGACACCGACCTGTGTGTGAAGTGCGGCAAATGTCTGACCAGCTGCAGCTTCGACGCCATCTTCACCCAGTAAACGGGATAAATTAGGAGCAGCCGATGAGCACGATCAAGATGACGATCAACGGGAAAGAGATCACCGCACCGGCGGGCAAGACCATTCTCGAGGTGGTCCAGGACCAGGGGCTGGACACCATCCCCACCCTGTGCGCCAGCCCCGAGCTGAAGCCCTACGGCTCGTGTTTTGTGTGTGTGGTCGAGGTCGAAGGCCGGCCCAACCTGGTGCCCAGCTGCGCCACCCGCGTGGCCGAGGGCATGAAGGTGACCACCCGCAACGAGCGGATCAACTCCAGCCGCAAGACCGCCCTGGAGTTGCTGCTTTCCAACCACTACGCCGACTGCGTCAGCCCCTGCATGCAGGGCTGCCCCGCCCACGTGGACGCCCAGGGCTACATCGCCCTGGCCGCCATGGGCGAGCCCGAGCGCGCCGTGGACCTGATCCGCGAAGCGAACCCGCTCCCCGCTGTGTGTGGCCGCATCTGCGTCCGCAAGTGCGAGGTCATCTGCCGTCGTGAAGACGTGGACACCCCGGTGGCCATCAACAACATCAAGCGCCACGTGACCGACCGCGGCGACATCTACGCCAAGGATCCCGTGGTCGAGCCCCCCACCGGCAAGACCGTGGGCCTGGTGGGCTCCGGTCCAGCCAGCCTGACGGCGGCCTGGTTCCTGGCCCGGCGCGGGATCAAGCCCGTCATGTACGAGGCCCTGGAGCGCACCGGCGGCATGCTGCGCTACGGCATTCCCGAGTATCGCCTGCCCGACGAGGTGCTGGATGCTGAGATCGAGTACATCTGCCGCGCGGGCGCCGAGATCCAGACCGGTGTGCGCATCGGCAAGGACATCACCCTGGACGAACTGCGCAAGAAGCACGACGCGGTGTTCATCGGCGCCGGGGCCTGGACCGGCAAGGCCATGCGGGTCGAGGGCGAGCACGACACCGTGGGCGTGGTCACCGGTGCGGACTGGCTGCCCGAGCAGGTCAACAATCCCACCAACCTGACCGGCAAGGTCGTGGTGGTCGTCGGCGGCGGCAACACGGCCATGGACTGTGCCCGGACCGCCTGGCGGCTGGACGCGGCCAAGGTTCTGGTGCTCTACCGCCGCACCAAGGCCGAGATGCCCGCCGATGACATGGAAATCGAAGATCTGCTGGACGAGGGCTGTGAGATCATGGAACTGATGGCTCCCATCGGGGTCGTCCGCGACGAGGCCGGCAAGCTGCAGGCCATCAAGTGCCAGCGCATGAAGCTGGGTGAGCCCGATGACTCGGGCCGCCGCCGCCCTGTCCCCCAGGAAGGCAGCGACTTCGACCTGCCCTGCGACCTGGCCATCAGCGCCATCGGCCAGGACACGGTGCTGGACGGTCTGGTGGAAACAGAGCTGGGCTCGGTGGAACTGACCCGCTGGAATACCTACGCCGTCAACACGACCACTCTGGAAACCAACATCCCCGGCGTGTTCGCCGGCGGTGACGCCGTGGACGATGGACCCACCGTGGTCATCGACGCCATCGGTGACGGCCAGCGCGCCGGCAAGACCATGGCCGCCTACGTGCTGGGCGAAGAGCGCCCCCGCGAACCTTTCGTGGTCAACAAGAGCTTCTGGGCCAAGCCCGGCCAGCAGGAGCTGGGTGAAATCGCCGAATCCCCCCGTCACGAAGTGCATCTGATCGACGTGGAC
The DNA here is from genome assembly GCA_036351155.1 of Candidatus Krumholzibacteriia bacterium. Classification (GTDB taxonomy): domain Bacteria; phylum Krumholzibacteriota; class Krumholzibacteriia; order LZORAL124-64-63; family LZORAL124-64-63; genus LZORAL124-64-63. The sequence goes on from JAZBOO010000263.1 coordinate 4,855, forward strand.
GAGCGGCGCCAGAACTTCACCGAGGTTTCCACCGGCTTCGACTTCGCCGACAACGCTCACGAGACCGCCCGCTGCCTCAGCTGTGGGTGCGTGCGCTTCGATGATTGTTCCCTGCGTCTGTACGGCGAGGAATACAACGTCGACATGGAGCGCTACAAGGGCTACGTGCGCAAGCACAAGGTCGACGATCGGCACCCGTACGTGAGCTACGATCCGAACAAGTGCATCCTGTGTTCGCGCTGCATCCGCACCTGCGAGCGGGTGCTGCCCATCAGCGCCCTGGGCCTGGTGGGACGGGGCTTCAAGACCGAGATGCGGCCGGCCATGAACGATGCCCTGTACGACACCAACTGTGTCAGCTGCGGCAACTGCATCGACGCCTGTCCGGTGGGCGCCCTGACCGCCAAGTACGCCTTCGCTGGCCGCGCCTGCCTGGAGACCACCGATGTGAAGACGCACTGTGCCTTCTGCTCCATCGGCTGTGAAACCACCGTGCGCAACTTCGGTGACAACAGCTACTTCATCACCAGCAGCGGTCAGGCCGGCGACTATCTGTGCCGGTACGGCCGCTTCGGCAGCGAGCTGTTGATTCAGAGCGACCGCATCACCTCGGCACGCCTGCGCGCCGGGGCCGAGTACCGTGATGTGGATACCACCGAGGCCGCCACCTCCATCATCGAGAAGATGAAGGCCGCGGCCACCGAGCATGGAGCCGACAAGGTGGCGGTGTTCGTGAGTCCGGAACTGACCAACGAGGAGCTGTATCTGGCCTCGCGCGTGGCGCGCGAGGGACTGGGCACCAACAACGTGGGCAGCCTGGCCATCCTTTCGGGAGCCGGCCGGAGCGGCGCCATGGACCAGGCCCTGGGCCTGACCGCCAGCACCGCCGATCGCAGCTGCCTGGCGGAAGCCGACCTGATCATCTGCAACAACACGGCCATGGAGTCGGACCACCTGGTTCTCAACGTGGACGTGATCGCCCCCGTGCGGGACGGCAACGCCAAGTTGATCGTCAGCAACAGCACCCTCGACCCGGCGGATCTGCACCTGGGTACCCTGGCCGTGGATCCCATGCGTGGGCGCGGGACCTACTTCTGGAATGCGGTGCTGCAGTCGCTTCTGGACAGCGGCACCTTGAAGACCGAAGGCCTCGAAGGAGCCGCCGATTTCCTGGCCGACCGAGACATCAACCTGGAGCTGGCCGCGGCCAAGTCCGGTGTGGATCTTGAAGACATCCAGAAAGCTGCGGAGCTCCTCGCCGGCGCTGAGCGCGTGGTCATCGTCCACAGCACCGACCGGGCTCAGGACGCCGCCCCCGGCGACATGGAGCTGTTCGCCGACCTGGCCATCCTGCTGCGGGCCAGCGGGCGTCAGGCCGAGATCCTGCTGCCCCGTCAGCTGTCCAACAGCGCCGGGCTGGAGGTCATGGGTGCCGATCCGGCCTTCACCGCCGGCAAGATGCCTGCCCCCGCGTTGCCGGGTGCCCACACCAGCCAGGAACTGCGTCAGCTGCTGGAAGATGGCGAACTGAAGGCCGCGCTGGTCATCGGGGAGAATCCCCTGGAGTACGACCGGACCGGGAGCTGGTTCCGCAACGTGGAATTCTTCGGCGCCATGGACTGGACCGAAACCGAGACCACCCGGTTTGCCGATGTGACCCTGCCCGGAGCCACCTTCCTGGAAACTCCTGGGACGCGGTGCAACTTCGAGGGCATCGTCACGTCGTTTGCCGCGGCGGTGCGTCCGCCCAGTGGCTTGACGGGAACTGAAGTCCTTGCCACACTGGCCCAGGCGGCCGGTCTGGATGTGGCCGACGATCTGACAGCGCAGATTTCCGCGCTGGTGACCGACAAGCTGGGCCTCCGGCTGCCGTTCTACTGGAACACGGGACAGGAACGTCAACACAATGGCCACCAGCAGCTGGTCCCGATTGAAGTAGATGTGAAAGCCGCCTCGATTCAGCCGGCCATGACGCACAGTCAGAAATACCGTCGGGAAATTCGCGAGGTGGGCACCGAACGCTTCCGCGTCCAGCACGGAATCTAGCAGTTCCTCCCCCGGGCGGTTCATTCACGCCGCGGGATCGGCTCCAGCCGGTCCCGCGGCCAAGGAGTTCCAGCCTATGATCAGCCTCGAGGTCCTCTACTCGCTCATCGAAGAGAACTACGTTTTTCTGATGGTCTGCGACCAGGAAGAACAGCTGCGCTATTGCAGCCAGGACCTGAAGAAAAACCTGGGGCTGCCCCTGAGCTTCGCCATGGAATCCACCCTGGAGGACATTCTCGATCCGTCCTCCCTGATTTCCTTCCGACAGGCCATCGAAAGCGTCGATCAAGATAACAGCGGCGTCAACGCCCTGCTGACCAGCAAAACCCGCACGGCCACCAGTTTGCCCTTGCACGTCCGCATGGTAGAGATCCCGGACGACCGTCTGTACCTGTTCTTCGGGGCCCAGATCGATACCCTGAACAAGATCAGCGACTGGGAGCGCGATGAGCGGGTCAAGGAACTGAGTTGCCTGTACGGGGTGGCCGAATGGATCGAGAGTTCCCCCAGCCTGGAAGAATTCTTCACCCGCCTCCCCAAGTACCTGGCTCCCGGCATGCGCTTTCCCGAAGAGGTGGTGGTCTACTCGACCTACAACGAGACCAGCTACGGCCAGAAGCCGGCCACCGGGGATTACATCGTCACCTTCCTGATGGTCAACGGCGCCCTCAAGGGGGAAATCCGGATCGGCTACCTGCGCGACAGCCACAAGCTCCTGCCTGAAGAGCAGAGAATGCTCAGCGAGATCGGGCGTATTCTCAGCCTGGCCATGGAGCGCAAGGAGCTGTCCATCGGCGTGGCCCTGAAGGAGGAAGAAGAGGCCGAGTTCCAGCGCAAGCTGGCCCAGCTGGATCAACAGATCAGCGCGCGGGAAGGTGAGCTGGAAGCCCAGCAATTGAAGCTGAGCACGGTGGACAACTACCTGAGCCGGATCAGCAGCAACTGGGAAAAAGCAAGCCGGCGCATGGAAACCATGTTCCAGGCCATTCCCGACCCGGTCATGCTGATCGATCCGGACTACAACATCGTCATGAGCAACCAGGACAAGGTGGCCGCCGGGCAGAAGTGCTACGCCGCATTTTTTCAGCGCGAGAGCCCCTGTCCCGACTGCCGTCTCGATCAGGCGTTGAAGAACAAGTCTCCGGTGACCAGTAACATGCGCCATGAAGACCGACACCTGCAGTTGCACACCTTGCCGGTCTTCAACGAGCAGCACGCAGTGGATGGGGTCATGGAGTTTATCCGCGATGTCACCCTGGAGAAGACCTACGAGCAGCAGATCCAGCAGGCCGACAAGCTGGCCAGCCTGGGCCAGCTGGTCAGCGGCATCGGGCACGAGATCAACAACCCCAACCAGTTCATCCGCGGCAACGTCAAGATTGTCCGGCAAGCCTTCGAGGATCTGCTGCCCATCGTGGACGCTTACTACCAGGACCATCCCGACCTGAAGATCGCCAAGCTGAAGTACAGCTTCTTCAAGGAGCACATCATGACCCTGGTGGATGACATGGCCCACGGCAGCGAACGCATCAAGGGCATCGTCGACGGGTTGCGCAGCTTTGCCCGCAAGGATGAGGGACTGCTGATCGATGTCGTGGACGTGAACACCTTGCTGGGCACCACCACTCGCCTGGTTCAGAACGAGGTCCACAAGCGAGCCACCATCGAGCTGGACCTGTCTCCGGACTTGCCCACTTTCACGGGCAACAGCCAGAAAATCGAGCAGGTGCTGATCAACCTGATCGTCAACGCGGCCCAGGCCATTCCCGACGATGTCCGCGGCGAAGTGCGTGTTTCCACACGATTCGCGGGCGGACAGGTGGTCATCCGCGTCCAGGACAACGGCAAGGGCATGGACGCCAAGACCCGCAAGCAGATCTTCGACCCCTTCTTCACCACCAAGCGCACCAAGGGCGGCACCGGTCTGGGGCTGGCCATCTGCTTCCGGATCATCGAGGAGCACGGGGGCACCATCGCGGTCACCAGCGAATTGAACCAGGGCACCACCTTCACGGTCAGTCTGCCGGCTCACAAAGCAGAGGCCAAAACGGCGGAGAAATCATGAGCGAAGTCCTGCACAAAGTGCTCATCGTCGACGATGATGTCGCGGTGACCAATTATTTCATGGTCTTCCTGATGCAGTCGGAAATCTTCGAGCCCGAGGTCCAGAACGACTCGCGCCGGGTGATCGACCAGCTCAAGCAGGAATCCTTCGACGTGGTCATGCTGGACCTGGACATGCCCAACGTGACGGGTATGGAAATCTTGCAGAAGATGGCAGCCGAGGGTCTGACCGTGCCGGTGATCATCCTGACCGGCGCCAGCGACGTGGACCTCGCCGTGCGGGCCATGAAGCAGGGAGCATTCGACTACCTGACCAAGCCGGTGGACGACGATCACCTGCTGGACGTGCTGGGCAACGCGGTCGA
>JAZBOO010000264.1:0-9360 GCA_036351155.1 Candidatus Krumholzibacteriia bacterium
CAGTGATCCCGGGGCTCTCGTCCATCGTGAGGTGCCGGAGGGGGTGGCCGTTTTTGAAATCAACGGGCCATTCTTTTTCGGTGCGGCGGACAAGTTCAAGACCGCCATCAATCGCATTGACCGGGCCCCCAAGGTCCTGATCTTGCGCTTGCGCCATGTTCCGGCCATCGACGCCACCGCCCTGCACGCCCTGGAAGACGTGTGCATCCGGTCCAGCAAGTCGGGCACGCACCTGGTGCTGTCCGGGGTGCAGCCGGCTCCGCTGGCCACCCTGGCCAAGGCCGGCATCATTGATCTGGTTGGACACGACAATATCACGGGGCATATCGATGAGGCCCTGGCAAGGGCCAGGGATCTTCTTGACCAGTGAGCTGGATCAGGGCTCTGGCCTGGGGTTCAAGTCTTCAGTCCCCTTTTTCCAGTCTCTCCACACTGAAGCCAGCAAGGAGAAATCTGGATAACCTTCCCGTCGTGCCCCTATCCAGGAATACTCTTTCGAGTGGACCACCTGCGGTTGTTTGAACCAGACGAGTTTGAGCGTATCTGGGGCACGTTCGGGGTCCATATATTTCCACCGGCTAAGATCGATGAATTCCTGTAGGGCATCCTGGTCGAAGGGGAGGCTGGCAAGCCAGACCCAAGCCAGGAAAAATTCACCACGGCAGCCAACCACACCCATCAAGAGGCGCCCTCTTCCAGACTATCCTTCAATATATCGTAAATCAAAGGCCGCTTCTGCCGGATCTCCTCGACACTCAACCCCTCCAGGGAATGGGGAAACTTGATCCACTCGGTGGTCTCGTGGACCACGAAGTCGGGCTTGCGGGCGGTCTGGTTCCGGCTGGGTTTGTAGTAGGGCACCGCCACCCGGATATCCTCGGGTGTGTTGAGACGCATCCGGCGACGCAACTCATCCACGATGGCCTCGATGGACCGGCCGGTATCGAACACGTCGTCCACGATGAGCAGGCGGTCGGCGTGGGTCATGTTCTTGACCAGGTAGTCCAGGCCGTAGGTCTTGATTTCACGGGACTGGTTGTCGATCCCGCTATAGGACGAGGTGCGGATGGCGATGTGATCGGCGTGGATGCCGTGGAAGGACAGGTATTCCTGGACGGCAATGCCGATGGGTGCCCCGCCGCGCCAGATGGCGATGATGAAGGTGGGGTTGAACCCACAGGAATAGACCTGCTGGGCCAGCTTGAACGAATCTTCCAGCAACCCCTGGGCGGTCAGATACAGCTTTTCCATGGCGCTCCTTGTTTGATCGGGAGGTGATCTTTCTTATACAAGGAACGGTGGAAAAAGGGTATCTTAAACCCCGGCTGGACGCAGAATTTATCCTCCTTTGGTCCCGGAAAACGGTGATGAAAAAGATTTACCTGGATGAGGAAACGCTGATCCTGGATTCGTTCCGGCTGGGCGTGCAGATCTACGAGAGCGGCTTTCGGCCCACCTTCATCGTGGGGTTGTGGCGCGGCGGCAGCTCGGTGGGCATCTATGTCCAGGAGTGCCTGCAAACCCTGGGTGTGGAAACCAACCATATTTCTCTGCGCACCTCTTATCGAGGCCAGCCTTACTACCATGAAATGGTGGCCTCGCAGGATCTCGAAATCAGGGTGCACGGCACCCAGTACTTGCTGGAGAGCCTCAATGCCGACGATTCCCTGCTCATCGTGGACGATGTCATCAGCACGGGAAAGAACATTGACGCGGTGATCAAGCGGTTGAGCCGCCACCTGAAGCGAAACATGCCCCGGCAGGTGCGCGTGGCCGCCCTCTGGGAACGACCCTCATTCCGCGAGACCGAGCTGAAACCGGATTTCAGCCAGTACCAGACCGAGGATTGGCTGGTTTTTCCCTACGAGATCAGTGGCTTGACCACGGAAGAGATCCGTGAGCACAAGCCCTATCTGTTGCCGCTCATGGGTAAGTTATCGCCTGGTGACGAGGTCCCTAAGGTGGAGGGATCTGGATGAAAAAATGCGGGCCCTGTGGCCCGCATTTTCCCTGCTTCTGCAAGCAGTTTTGGGGACCCTACCGCCGACCACCTCGGCGCTGCTGCACCACACTTGAATCGGTGGTGTCGCCATCAAGGCAGTCGCCAGTGCCGGGACCGAAGCCGGTGCCATCGGCCGGGCCCACGCCGCTGCCGGTGCCGTCACCCAGTCCGTAGTGGTTGCCGTTCAGATTCAGGTCATTGCCCTTCAGAGCATTGCCCATGGCCTCGCCAAAAGCCTTGAGCAGCAGCTCGCCACCCTGGCCCCACTGGAACATGCCGCCGGTGCCGTCCAGGGGCCGGACATAATCTTCGTCCAGACCATTGGGAATGCCGTCGCCGTCAGCGTCGGGGGCCAGGTCGTTGAAGCCATCGCCATCTTCATCGATGAACTGGCAAACGCCAGTGCCATCCCCGGGGCCAAATCCATTCTGGGCCAGAGCCGAAACAGCAGCCAGGCTGACCAGAAAAACGATCATGGTGATAAGGGTCGTGCGTTTCATGTTGTTCTCCTTCTCGATCCGGTGAAAACCTTGTGATGGTATTTCGTTGCCTGATATGCAACTGGTGGGCCTCGTCGAAGGTTTGCCCGAGAAAAGTTCAAGTCGTTTTTATACAACAGGTTGGAGATGCACCGGAGATCTCGGGGAGTGCCGGGGAGTTCAGACATCGCAGAGGTCTGCGAGTCGCCACGAGAGGTCATCGCAAAAAATTGCGAATGCGAAGGCAAAAAAAGGGACGCCCCGCAGGGCGTCCCTGGCAAATTTCCTACGCGGAAAAACTACCGGTACAAGGCCTTGATCGAATCCAGAGTGCCATCCTCGTTGGCGACGGGATCTTCATAGCTGGCCTTGATCTGCAGGATGGCCGTCCGGGCCCAGCCCGAGTCGGGATCCCAGGCGCCACCGTACCACGCCCAGGTCTCGGTGCCGTTGGCCGTCGTCTGGCCGCCCAGCCCCGGGTTGATGTAGCCAAAGTAAACATCCATGCCGGCGGGAACCACGATGCCCTCGGTGGAGATGTCGACATAGGTATAGATGGTCGGAGGGGAAACATCGCCGCTGTCCACGGCGGTGAAGGCGCCCATGTAGTCGGTGTTGAAGTCACCAGGCATGGCGCCCACGCTGACAAACCAGCCGGAGGGAATGACACCGTTGCAGGGGAAACCCAGCTCGGTCAGGTACAGATCCTGGCCGGTGTTGTTGGAGGTCATGGCCATGAAGTGGGAGCCCCACCCGGAGGCCGATCCTGCCGTGGTCGGAACAAAGTCAATGGCTCCACCGGTGTTGTACTCGAAGTCGTCGCGCATCTGGCTGCCAGCGACCTGGCTGGGGATGGAAAATTCAGCGGTTTCGCCTTTTTTCCCAACCACCTGCGTGGCACCGAAGCTCGCCGAGGCGATCAGTGCAAACAATCCGACGAACAGAATTAGCTTTTTCATCGTTCTTCACTCCCTTTTGGTTGAATTGACGAGAAATCAGGGAACGAAGGGTTATACAAACTCCCCTTCAATTTGGAGGATATCACAAAAAAGGGAGACTTTGTAGAAATTTTGTGAAGGGTCAAGAAAATCTTTCATCTTCTTGTGATTTCCCTGCGCGGCGCGTGTCCAAGTGGTGTACTTCCTCACCTCGGACAGGAGCATCCATGGTCACCAAGCGCGAAAACGACTCCCGCACGGCCCTCAATCATCCCATCCAGGGCCGATTTCTTGTTCCCCTTCTGATTCTGCTGTTCCTGCTGGGTCAGGGCTGCAGCAGCGACTCGCCCACCGGAAACGAGAATCCCGCACCGCCCCAGGCACCGGGCGGTGTGGCGGCCACTGCATCTCCAGGCACCGTGACCCTGACCTGGAACGCTGTGACCGGGGCCACCAGTTACGAGGTTTTCTGGGACACCGATGGCTCCGTCGACGCCTCGGATCAATCGCTGGAGGCGGAGGCTTCTCCCTTCATCCACACATCTCTGACCAATGGCACGCCCTACCATTATCGGGTGGCGGCGGTCAATGGTGCCGGGATGAGCAATCTTTCGGGACAGGTCTCGGCCACGCCAAATGCCGCTCTGGGCGTTCGGCTCATTGCCTGTGGGGAAAATTGCTCATTCCTGGTCAATGCTCAGGGTTATCTCTACGCCTGGGGCAAGAATTCGGACGGCCAGCTGGGCATCGGGTCATGGAGCAGTCAATATGAGCCGGTGCTGGTGCCGGGAGTCAGTGACGTGGTGGCCGTGTCTTCGAGCTGGCAGCACACCCTGGTACTGACCGGCAGTGGCCAGGTTTACGCCATGGGCTACAATACCTATGGAGCTCTGGGCACCGGGGACAATCAAGGCCGGTGGTACCCCACTCCGGTCTCCGGCCCGACCAACTTTGTCTCCATTGCGGCCGGTCGCACCCACTCGGTGGGCATCACCGCCGATGGAGGGGCCTACGTGTGGGGCAGCAACACCGGTGGAGTGCTGGGGCTGGGTTACGAAGGCGGCTGGGTTGAGGTGCCAACCCTGGCGATGACCAGCTTCTGGCATACGCCTGGCCAGGCCGCGGCAGGTAACAATGCCAGCTTCTTCAAGCCCGATGACGATGGGGTCAACAGTAGCGCCATGTTCTCCTGGGGGTCAGACAGCGATCATCTGGGGCGGGACACCGGCGGTGATCCAGATGTGGCGCACACCCCAAGTTCCATTCCGGGAACCGTCAATGTGACCGCTGTTTCGAGCCGGTACTTACATGCCCTGGGTTTGAGGGAAGACGGCAGTGTCCTGTCCTGGGGTATCAATGCCGAAGGGCAACTCGGCCGGTACACCGAGGGAAGCAGTGGGTTGCCCGATGCCGTGGAACTGGTTCAGCACGTGACGGCCGTGAGCACCGGAAATTTCCATAGCCTGGCACTGGGCGACGATGGTCGCGTCATGGCCTGGGGGAACAATGGAGGTGGTCAGCTGGGCGATGGGACGACCGTCGACAGCAGCGTTCGGACCGGGGTCAACAATCTCACGGGGATCACCATGATTGCCGCTGGAGGAAACCACAACCTGGCCTTGCGGAACGATGGCACGGTGTGGGCCTGGGGAGGGGGGACCTATGGCCAGCTCGGCATTGGCAACACCTTGAATCAGGTGGAGCCGGTTCAGGTCCATGGGTTCTGAGAGCGGTGCGAATTGCTGATATCTAGACCAGATCCCTTTACCGTTGGGCCTGTAGATTTTTCCAACCCGTTGGAAAACGGTGCTGAAGCTGGGCCGGCCTTGGAGTTTTCCACACAACCAGTCCAGGATTGGGCTTCTCGCTGGCCGTGTCCCCGAGATCAGCGAAGCCGGAACCGATATGGCACGGCCACCCACACCTCGACTTTCATTTCCCGCTGTTTTGCGGGAGTGAACTGGCATTTCCAGGCCGCGGCCAGAGCGGCCTTGTCCAGCATGGGGTGCGCACTTTCGGTGACCACGGCCTGAGCCACACGGCCATGCACATTCACGAGCAGGTGCACCATCACGGTGCCTTCCATTCCCAGCCTGCGCGCAATTTCCGGGTATTCAGCCCTGGCCTGAAATTGCAGCCGGGGCAGGGCAGAGCTGGCCGTGAATCCGTCATAAGAAGGTGTGGCTGGTGACGGAGCGGGGATGTTGTCCCAGAAATCGTCCTGGCCCCACCAGGGCTCAACCGTGGTGGGATCATCCTCGGGTGCCGCCACGATGTCGGGCGGAACCAGGGCGGCTTCTTGCACCTGGGGTGGTTCGGGGATTTCCAGGGGGTCCGGCACATCGATCCAGACCATCTCGACTTTTTGCCTCAGCCGGTAGGGGTTGGCCGGAACATCGGGCCAGAGCCACAGCAACAGGGCAGTCAAGACGAGGGCCACCAGCACTGCCGCCTTGAGATAGCGAGGGTACTTGAACTTGAACTCGTCGTTGGCCGAAAGGAAAACGGTGTAAGTGGGCTGGGTCCGGGTCATGGTCGCCTGCGCTTTGTCAGGTGGGGATCATCATGATGATCGGGAGGCAGGACAATGCAGTCAAATTTTTGGGCCGGAACCTGGCCGGTCGTGAAGCCCCTGGGTAGAAAAAACCGAGGGCCCCATGGACCCTCGGTTCTCTTGTTCTAGACAAGCCGCAGCTATGGCCATAAACCCGTCTAGTACTTGTAGCTCTCCGGCTTGAAGGGCCCTTCAACCTTGACGTTGATGTACTTGGCCTGCTCGCCGGTCAGCTTGGTGATCACGCCGCCAAAGCCGGCCACCATGTCGGCGGCCACTTCCTCGTCCAGCTTCTTGGGCAGCACGGTCACGGTGATGGGCTCGGTCTTGGTGTCGGCCCACTTCTTCTTGAAGAGGTGCATCTGGGCCAGCACCTGGTTGGCGAACGACCCGTCCATGATCCGCGAAGGATGACCGGTGGCGTTGCCCAGGTTGACCAGGCGGCCCTCCGACAGCAGCAGGATGTAGTTGTCGGGGTTGTTCTTGTCGCGCTGGATGCGGTGCACCTGGGGCTTGACCTCGGTCCACTGGTAGTTCTCGCGCATGAAGGCCGTGTCGATCTCGTTGTCGAAGTGACCGATGTTGCAGACCACGGCACCGGGCTTGATGGTCGCCAGCATGTGGCGGTCGGCCACGTTGGTGTTGCCGGTGGTGGTCACCAGAAGATCGGTGTGGCTCATCAGGTTGGTGTCGATGCCGTCGGCGGTGCCGGTGTTGATGCCGCCGAGATAGGGCGACACGACCTCGAAACCATCCATGCAGGCCTGCATGGCGCAGATCGGATCGATCTCCGAGATCTTGACGATCATGCCTTCCTGACGCAGGCTCTGGGCCGAACCCTTGCCCACATCACCGTAACCGATCACCAGGGCCTTCTTGCCGGACAGGAGCATGTCGGTGCCGCGCTTGATGGCGTCGTTCAGGCTGTGACGGCAGCCGTACTTGTTGTCGTTCTTGGACTTGGTCACCGAGTCGTTCACGTTGATGGCCGGGACCTTCAGTTCGCCGGTCTCCATCATCTCGATCAGGCGATGCACCCCGGTGGTGGTCTCCTCGGTGATCCCGTGGACGTGCTCCAGGATCTCGGGATACTTGGTGTGGGCCATCTCGGTCAGGTCGCCGCCGTCGTCCAGGAGCATGTTGGCGTCCCAGGGCTTGCCGTCCTTCAGGATGGTCTGCTCGATGCACCACATGCCCTCTTCCACCGTCTGACCCTTCCAGGCGTAGACGGCCACGCCGGCCTTCGCCACGGCGGCCGCGGCGTGGTCCTGGGTGGAGAAGATGTTGCAGGAGGACCAGCGCACCTCGGCACCCAGATCGACCAGGGTTTCGATGAGCACGGCGGTCTGGATGGTCATATGAATACACCCGAGGATCTTGGCGCCCTTCAGAGGCTGCTCGGCGTGATATTTCCGGCGCAGGGCCATCAGGGCCGGCATTTCGGTTTCGGCAAGGGCCATTTCACGGCGTCCGAAATCGGCCAGGCTGATATCGGCCACTTTGTAATCGGTGACTTTGGCATCGTTGGTCATGGTCTTCATCTTTCAGCAGGGGGAGGCAAGATCAATTTATTAATTGCCCATAAATTAGCACCAAACAGGGAAAACACAATGATTCGATGTTCTTTCGGCCGGGATTCCCGGCCGCTTGACCTGTAGTTTTTTCCCACCAGCTTGAAAACCTCCCCCTGGAAACGCGACAAATATGGTATATTTTGAAGATCAAGTTGCGATTTGTCCTTAGGGGGGAGTTTTGACCATGATGTGTCGTATTCGTTTTTCCGGCCTTTTTCTGACCTTGATCTTCATTATCCTGGCCACCACAGCCACCGCCGGCAACACCGTCGAGGTGTGGGGCCAAATGGTCATACTCCCGCCGGATTCCCTGACGGGGATGGTGGCTGTCTCGTCCAGCGGTAACCACAATCTGGGGCTGCGCGCCGACGGTTCGGTCCTGGCCTGGGGTGAGAATGACAACGGGGAATGTGATATTCCCGGAGATTTGCCGCCACTGGCCGCCGTCGAGGCGGGCTTCAATCGCAGCATGGGAGTCACCACCACCGGCGAGATCGTGGCCTGGGGTCAGGATGGTTTCGGTGAAGGTGCTCCACCAGAAGAAAACACGGGGTTCATGGCAGTGGCGGCCGGCCGCTATTACAGCCTGGGTTTGAAGGATGATGGGACCATTGTGGGCTGGGGCCTCAGCTATTTTGGTGGAGACGTTCCGCCCGAGCCCAACGAGAACTGGGCGGCCATCGCCGCTTTCGACGAGCAGAGCGTGGGGCTGAAAAAAGATGGCTCCGTTTATCTGTGGGGCAACACCGATGGGGCGGCCCCTGCTCCGAACACGGGATTTGTGAAGGTGGTTGCTGGTCCTGGCCAGGCTCTGGCATTGCACGAAGACCGGACCATCGTCCATATCGGGGTCAACTACGAGGGTTCAGGAGATCTGCCCGACGCGAACAGCGACTTCGTGGATGTGGCCATCGGCAGCGGACAGGGCCTGGGCCTGAAGTCCGATGGATCCATCGTGGGCTGGGGCTGGAACCATCACCATCAAGCTGAGCCGGCTTTACCCAACACCGGCTATGCTGCGGTGGAATGTGGCTACTTCCACAGCCTGGGGTTGCGGGACGATGAAACCGTTTCTGTCTGGGGCGAGAACATCGCAGGGCAGGGCGGCGTTCAGCCACCGGTTTCCCATCCGATCGCCATCTCGGCCAGTGAGGACTTCGGCATCGTTCTGGATCACGACGGGTCCATTTCCTCATGGGGAAGATATCATCCCGTTCCGGAACCCAATATCGGCTTCACCGCCATCAGTACCCACCTGGGCGGCGCCGCGGCTTTGCGAGATGACAGAACCATCGAAACCTGGGGCTCTTTCGGCGGTATCATCCCCGAACCGCTGGATCCCAATTCCGATTTCACGGCGCTTTCGAGCAACGACAGGAATCTGGCTGCCCTGCGTGAAGACGGCTCCATTGCCGTGATCGGGGATTCACAATATGGGGTGCGAAATGTCCCCGAGCCCAACAGCGACTTCGTGGACGTGTCGGTCGGTTACCATCACGTGGTCGGCCTGAAAGCCGATGGTTCGATCGTGGCCTGGGGCTACGACTATTCCGGCCAGCTTGATGTTCCTGCGGCCGACCCGACCTTCGTGAAGGTGGCGGCTGGATTTGGCTTTGGTTTCGCCATTCGTGAGGATGGAACCATCGTGCCCTGGGGTGTCGAAGACCCCTCGGTTTTCGTGAACTATACCGATGTGGCAGAGATCGACGCGATGGGTTATTCGGCCGTTTCCTTCCGCCACTTCGACGGATCGATCACGGTCTGGAGCGGCGAAGATTCGTTTCATGACATTCCTGAGCCCAACCTGGGCTTC